>CALVJP010000074.1 GCA_944332215.1 uncultured Bacilli bacterium | reverse complement strand
GTTATTATAATCATTATAGCTATTATACTTATATTATTAGGCTTACCAAAAGCCACAAATGAAGTAGCTAAAAAAGAAACAGTAAAGCATGAAGTTGTGGATAAACTATATCAAGAATTAGAAAAAGAAGATGACACGAAAGAATATATTTCCAAATTATATGGATATAGTTATGATGATAAGGGAAACCTCATCATGCAAGTAAAAGAAGGGTATATTGAAAATAACAAAGTCTATGATTTAGAAGGTCAAGAATTAGGTGATTATCAAGCAGAAGAAATTAATAACATATTAGAAAAAGGCACCTTAAAAACCTATAATTACACTAAAAAAAATAATGGTTATATAAAAGGATGACTAAAATTCATCCTTTTAATGTTCAAGAAAAAGCCAGTTATTTTCCTGGCTTTAACATATTACTAAAATCAGCTGATTTACGGTACATAAAATAAAGAGGGCTATTAGTAATTAACTCAAAGTCACCAATATATTCCACCGCTTGAGCATTAAAATTAAGTTTAAATTCATTGAGACCTTTATATATATCATTTGTTTTTTGAATATTACTAATACCGCCTAAGTTAAATTTTTTATAGCCGAGTTTAGAATAACGGCCTATCAGTTTCCAAAGTAAAAGGTGTTTAGCATTAAAACGTTTGTATTGTTCATCATAACCATCCATAACTAAGTAAACCTCTTCTTGCCATTTAACAACTAAAGCTGATGAAAGAATAATACCATCAGGGTAATCTTTTAAGTATTTAGTGGCAATAACTAATTGTTTTTTATATTCCTCAAAAGCTTCATCAACTTTCAATTTTTGATTAATAATCTTATCATTTTTACCATGACTTTTAATTAGTTCTTGATTTAAATCGGCACTTAATTTTTCATATTTACTATAACGAGCTTGAGTTATTTGTAAGTAAGCCGTAGTATCTAATTTACTATAATAAAAGTCAATTAAATTGTCTTTATCAAAAAAAGTATATAAATCTTTAAAATAATCTAAATCTCGAGGATATTTCTTTTTAGTTTGCAAATATAAATAATCTAAATTGTTAATATTGCCATGATAAACTTTAATACCATCGCGTTCCGCTTTACGAATTTTCGTGCGAAATGGTTTTTTAATGTTAGCAAATAATTGGGCATAAGGTAAATTAATATTAATAATGGCTTCAAACCTTGGTTTTAAAGCCTCAAAAAAGTTGTTATAACCTAAATGGTAAAAACCAATTTTTTTCAAATGGTTAAAAATATTATCATAATACATATTTTGGCCAATAACTTTGTAATCCGCATTATAAACTTTTTTTACAATTAAAGGGTTTATTTTTAAAGCCACAATTTCTCGGCGCCCTAAAAACTTCTTAATCTCTTTAGTAAAAACACTAACTAACTCTAAGTCATTAAAGTCAATGAGAAAACCACGAGGAGCTAAAGCATATTTAAAACCATTAATTTTTTGAACAAGCACCAAGGTAGCCGCTTTTAAAATATTACCATCCATAAGACCTAAAAAGAATGTATCATAATCTTCTTCATTCATCGTAAACGCATAATAAGTAGTTTGATACATTGAAGATGGCTTAAACTTTTCGCTAAACTCTTTAAATTCAGCATTAGTTAATTGTTTAATTTTCAATTTTAACTCCTCCTCTCAATATGTCTTATTATACCATATTTTAAAAAAATAAACCACGAATTAGGTTTATTTTTCATTACGCTTTTCATAACTAGCACACATAGTTGCTTCTTTTTCATGTTCTGGTGCACAATTACAGACTTTAATATCTTTTAATTGACAGCAGTTTTGATCACAATTACAGTATTCACAGTCATGAACAGTACAATTTATCTTTTGGTTTGCCATCTCTTAACCTCCCTTAATATTTTGGTCATAAATTGTCAGAGTATTCATAAATTAAGCTTGGCTTAATATATTTATATTGGTGATAAATATGGTGAAGGTAGGAATACCGCGCGGACTGTTTTACTATTATTATGGAAATATTTGGAAACATTTTTTTAAATTTTTGAAAATTCCTTATATAATTAGTCCAAATACCAATAAAGATATTATGAATAGAGGTCTTAAATATTCAAATGATGAGATGTGTTTAGCATTTAAAACTTATTTAGGGCATGCCGCTTATTTACAAGACAAATGTGATTATTTATTGGTACCCCGAATTGATAACTTTAAACAAGATAACCAAACATGTACTAATTTTTTAAGTGCCTATGACATAATCCATAATACTTTTGAAGTTAAAGTGTTAAATTATAATATTGACCTAGAACATGGTGAGGCCTTAAAAAAAGGCCTAATAAAAATAGGAAAAGAATTAGGCTTTGATAAGCAAAAAATTCATCAGGCTTATCGTTATGCAATGAAAAAAAATGAGGAAGATAAGCAAAGAGAAATTACAATTAATTTAAATAAATTAAAATCAACTAAGACCAAAATTTTATTGGTAAGTCATCCTTATAATACATATGATGATTTAATTGGCAAAGAAATAATTAAATATTTAAAGCAAAATGATGTAGAAATTATTTACAGTGACAAATTTGATGAAAAGATAACTAATAAACTTAGCTTAAACTTATCAAAAGATTTATATTTTAAATATTCCCGGGATAATGTAGGTTCAATCATTTATGCTAAAGATAAAATTGATGGGGTAATTTTTTTATCAGCTTTTCCTTGTGGACCAGACTCCTTAGTTAACGAATTAGTAATGCGCAAAATAAAGATCCCGCATATTAACTTAGTTTTAGATGATACATCGTCTTTTACGGGTACAGAAACTAGACTCGAAAGCTTCATTGATGTCTTAAGGGGGTTAAACCATGACTAAAATAGCTTATCCATTGATGGGGGATTATCATGTTCCAGCCAAGTTTTTACTATCACATATTTTAAATGCTGAAATTATAAGCCCTCCACCGATTACTAATAAAACAATTGAACTAGGAACAAAATATAGTCCAGAATTTGTCTGCACCCCATTTAAATATACCTTAGGAACTATGATCGAATCCATCGAAAAAGGGGCCAATGCTTTGATTCAAATGGGGGGAGGCTGCCGTTATGGTTATTATGCGGAAGTGCAAGAGCAAATTTTAAAAGATCTAGGTTATGATGTAACATTAATTAATTTGGTCACTAAAGGAAAAACTGATTTTCGCCGAATTGTGAGAGAATTTAAAAAAATAGATAAGCATTTTAGTTTGCTAAAAGCCTTATATTACGGTTTTATTACCGTGAAAATGGTAAAATATATGGATACGATTGATGACTATATTAGAGAAAATATTGGCTTTGAATTAGAAGCGGGCTCTTTTGAAGCTTTAAAGTTTAAAATGTTAAGAGATTTTGGCAAAGTGGATTCGTACCACGAACTTTATAAAAAATATAAATATTATTTAAAAGAATTTGCTAAAGTCAAAATTCATAAACCAGATAATTGTTTAAAAATCGGAATTATTGGAGAGTTATATACTGTAATGGAGCCTTTTTCTAATTACTTTTTAGAAAAAGAATTAGCCCAAAACCATATTGAAATTAAAAGATTTACCAATGCCCATTATTTATTATTTGAAAAAACTTGGGCTATCAAACGATATTTAAAGGATATGAAGCCATATATTAAATATCAAATGGGGGCCGATGCTAGTGATAATATTGCCAGGACTAAATATTTATGCGAAGCAGGATATGACGGCATTATACATATAAAATCATCGTTTTGCACCCCAGAAATAGGTGCCATGCCCATTATTAATAAAATAGCAGGGCAATATGAAAAGCCGGTTATTTTCTTTAGTTTTGATGCTAATACATCGGAAACGGGAATTAAAACAAGATTAGAAGCTTTTTATGATATGTTAGAAATGAGGCGGGGAAAATGAAAGAATGTTATTTAGGCGTTGATATTGGCTCGATTTCCACCAAAGGAGCCATTATTGACGATGACAATAATATAGTGGCATCAGCATATATTTGGACGGAGGGCAATCCAGTTAAAGCGGTAAGAAACTTGATGCGAATATTGAAAGAACAATTACCGGATAGTTATATTTTAAAAGGAATTGGTACTACTGGTAGTGCTCGTAAATTAATTGGCTTGATGTTAAAAGCCAATATTGTTAAAAATGAAATTACCGCTCATGCGGTTGGAACTTTAACTTTTTATCCAGATGTACGTACCATTTTAGAAATTGGTGGGCAAGATTCCAAAATTATTTTACTTAAAAATGGTATTATCACCAATTATGCCATGAATACTTTATGTGCAGCAGGGACTGGCTCATTTTTATCCAGCCAAGCCAAGCGTTTAGGTTTAGATGTTAATGAGTTTGGAACATATGCTTTGAAATCAAAAAATCCAGTCAAAATTGCAGCTAGATGTACCGTATTTGCGGAGTCAGATTTAGTCCATAAAGCCCAAGTAGGTTATCCGAAAGAAGATATTGTGGCCGGACTATGTAAAAGTATCGTGCTTAACTACTTAAATAATGTCGGTAAGGGTAAAAAAATAGAAGCACCGATTATTTTTCAAGGCGGAGTTTCTAAAAACGCTGGGGTAGTAAAGTATTTTAAAGAAGTTTTAGGCGAAGAAATCATTGTCGATGAAAATAGCCATTTAATGGGAGCAATCGGCATTGCGGTAATGGCTAGGCGTCATAAAACCGGTCATACTTATTCGCTAGAAATGAACAATATTAAATTTGATACTAAAGCTATGGAATGTACTCGTTGTTCGAATAATTGTGAGTTATTAAAGATTTACCGCAATAATGAATTAGTAGATTCTTGGGGGAGTAAGTGTGGTAAATATTAAAGCCTTGAAAAAGGTTTTTTAAATTAATAAATGCTTTTTTCGAGTAAAAAGTTATATTTTGGATAATAAATAATAGAAAAAAATATCATGTAAATATAACTGCAAGTTTACTTTTATGCTATAATATTCATGGTGAATAATATGTTAGAAATAATAAGGCAGGCTAATATAAATAACTTAGAATACATTCTTAACACGGTAATTTGGATAGTCGCCATAATAATTATAATTTTAGTGGGCATTATATTATTTCGGGGAGGAAATCGTAACTAAAATTTGACATCGACAAAGAGCTATGATATTATAAGGCACATCAAAGGATGTGGTTTTAGTGGAAAAATTTACAATAGATCAAGTTAAAGCTTTAGAATTGCTTTGGCAGACCGTGAGTTCATTAACGGCCCAGAAATATAATGCTGCTTTAACTGATGAAAAAGCAATAAATAGGCGGTTGACTAATTCTTTGGAATCTTCATGTTTTATAACTAGAGATTATCAGGCCCGTGCTTATTTTAAAGTTAACGAAAGCAAAATAAAGATGTTGTATAATGAACTAACAGCTTTACAAGTCGCTGAAATTGCTAATCGTTTTTTAAAACACAAAGATTATCTTTTAAAAGAGGTGCAGCAAATCATACAAAATGATGATAATCCAAAGCAAGCTTTCAAAAATTTATTAATTAAAGGCCTTGATAAAAAAGTTAGTTATTTTGAGAGTTTTTGCCTTGAGAATCCAGAAATTAGTTTAAGACATGGGGAAAAAATTAGCTTGGATAATTATTGGTTAAATAGTTTAATTGTTTATGAGGTTTTAACCAATGATCCATCAAAGATAATCGATAGTTGTGAGGTTGAGGCTTTAATAATAGCCCTTGTGGCTTTAAAGTCCAATAATGATACCTCGAAATTAGTGGACATGGCTACTGATATTATTTTAAACATAGAAATTCAAGAGTTGGATGTTTCAGCTCAGCAAACTTTTGAACAAGCTATGCAAGATATACTGATAAAACCAATCTCGAATATTTTAGTCAATGATAATAATGATTCGCAAAAGGTTGAAACCGATTTTTTAGCGGGCAATAGTTTTGAGAGATATAATCTTTACCTTGCTATGTCTGATGGTCAAGCCCATTACAAATTAGAAGCTGATAATAAATATGATAAAGCGATTGCAATGGCTTTTGGAAGCTCAGATAAAGGTAGACGTCCTAACAACGAAGATAGTTACAATGTAGTTTTTCATCCAGAAGACCCTGAGTTAGTATTATCTGTAGTTGCGGATGGTGTTGGGGGAACAGAATGCGGAGAAGAGGCTTCTTTGTACGTTGTCCAGCGCCTTAGTATGTTTTTTGCCGAAAGTAAGGCAGAAGAGATTAATGATACATTTAATTATGCCCAAAAAATGCACGAAGAATTAGAAAATATTAGTGCAGAAATGGATGAGTTATATTTTTACGGTCAAACGACCATTACTTGCACCATTCAAAATAGTCAGGCTACGATTATTATGAATGCAGGAGATTCGCGAGCTTATATTTATAATGGCCATGAATTAAATCAAGTAACTAGTGACGATTCGCCTGTTTATAAATTATATCAAGCGGGATCAATTAATAAAGACGATATGCGTTTTACGGTCGGAAATAATATTATCACCAATGCGATATGGAGTGCAGAAGCTAACCCAGAAATTAGCATCATTGATAATCAAGGGATAGAAGCTGTACTTCTCACGACAGATGGCGTAACGGATATTGTATCAGACAAAAGGATGGAAGAAATTTTTGAGCAGCAATATGTAAATAACCCAGAAATGGTAGTCAAAGAAATTATTAAAGAAGCCGTAGCTGGTGAGGCCACCCAAAGCGATGAAGCAGCTCAGACCAGAATTGATGAAGCTGGACGAATAGCCCTTTCACATACTTCACCAGGTAAAGATAATGCTACTTTAGTACTTTCCATGCGCCGTAAGATAAAAAATTCTTAAGTTAAGAGTTTTTTATAATGCATTTTAACATATGGCTATTAAAATTTTAATTTTTACCTACTAAAGTAGCATAAATTATTTGACAGAAAATAAATATTAGTGTATAAATTATATTAGCTTGTAGCTTATGGTTTTAACTGCCTAGGAAAGGAACGTGAGTTATGGCAAAAAAACTTGTAATTGTAGAATCGCCGACAAAAGTAAAATCAATCAGTAAATATCTAGGGCCGGATTATGTTGTCTCATCTAGTAAAGGACATATACGTGATTTATCGACAAAAGGAAAATTTGGCCTTGGTGTAGATGTGGAAAACCATTTCAAACCGGATTATAAGACGATAAAAGGTAAAAAAACAGTTATTGAAGAATTGAAAAAAGAAGCTAAAAAAGCAGACAAAGTTTATTTGGCTACCGACCCAGACCGTGAAGGGGAAGCCATTTCCTGGCATTTATACGATGTTTTAGGCTTATCCGAGGATAATTATAGCCGGGTTCTATTTCCTGAAATTACCAAACAGGCCGTAACCGAGGGAATTAAAAAGGCCGGAAAAATTGATAAAAACTTAGTAAATAGTCAAGAAACTCGTCGAATTTTGGACCGCATTATCGGTTTTAGATTAAGTAAATTAATTCAATCGCGCACTGATGGCTCATCGGCGGGAAGAGTGCAAAGTGTAGCTTTAAAATTAATCGTTGATCGAGAAAAAGAAATTAAAGCCTTTAAACCTGAAGAATATTGGACTATCACGGCTGATTTTAAAGATTTTACAGCTGATTTATTTCAATATAAGCATAAAGATATTGAAGTTAAAACGGAATTAGAAGCTAATGATATTTTAAGTAAATTATCAAATGCTTTTGAAATCGAAGAAGTAACTAAAAAAGAAAAAAGCAAAAATAGTAAAGCCCCATTTACTACCAGTACTATGCAACAAGAAGCTTCAAATAAATTACGTTTTGGGGCCAAAAAAACCATGTCAGTGGCTCAAAAATTATATGAAGGTATTGATTTAGCCGACGAAACCGTAGGTTTGATTACCTACATGCGTACAGATTCTATTCGTTTAGCCGATGAATTTGTTAAATCTACTTATAAATTTATTCAAACTAAATATGGGGAAGAATACATTGGCCATGTTAAACAAAGTAAAAAAACCGATAATGTTCAAGATGGTCACGAAGCAATCAGACCGACAAGTATCACGCGTACTCCAGAAAGTGTTAAACCTTATTTAAAAGATGATGAATTTAAATTATATCGCCTTATTTATTATAGAGCTTTAGCTAGCTTAATGAAAGAAGCTAAAGTTTTAGGCACCACCGTTATTTTAGATAATAACAATTACCAATTTAAAGCTACCGGTCAAATTATTGTATTTGATGGATATTTAAAAGTTTACAGTGACTATGAAGATACTAAAGATACTGTTTTACCACCATTTGATACATATAAATCGAAAGTGATTGTATCTAATGATATTACCAGTATTCAGCATTTTACTCAGCCTCCTGCCCGTTATACCGAAGCAAAGTTAATCAAAGAAATGGATGAACTGGGCATTGGCCGGCCAAGTACATATGCTACCATTATGGATAATATTAAAAACCGGGGTTATGTTAATGTGGTAGAAAAGAAATTTGTACCAACCGAAATTGGTTTTGAAGTCACCGATAAATTACAAGAATATTTTAGCCATTTAATAAATGTCGAATATACCGCTAACATGGAAAATGATTTAGATAAAATTGCTGCAGGCAAGGAAGTTTGGTATGAAGTTTTAGATAATTTCTATAAAGAATTTGAACCATCAGTTGAAGATGCTTTAGCCAAAATGCCGAAAAAAGAAGCCGAAAAAACCGGGGAAATGTGCCCTGATTGTGGTCATCCTTTAGTGATCAGAAAAGGCAAATATGGAGAATTTGTGGCTTGTAGTAATTTTCCAACTTGCAAATATATTAAAACTGAGCCCAAAGAGGAAACGATTATTTGTGATTGCCCAAACTGTGAAGGCCAAATCGTGGAAAAGAAAAGTCGTCGTGGCAAAGTGTTCTTTGGCTGTAATAATTATCCAAAATGTAAAACAGCTTATTGGGACAAACCAACAGGTGAGAAATGTCCAGAATGTGGTAGTATGTTAACCGAAAAAAAGGGAACTATAAAGTGTAGCAATTGTGACTATACTAAATAGTTTCTTTTTTATAATGTTTTTTTTGACAAATAATGAAAAAAATGTGATAATAAAGACAATTAGAGGTGGTTTTATGAACATTGTGGGAAGATATACGATAAGTACACGAACAAGTTTTTATCGCAAAGAGTATCCGATTGCTTTTAATTGGCAGGAATTATTAGTTTCAGTGATCCCAGCGAATAAATTGGAAAGAATAAGCGAACGTTTTGCGGCGAAAACCAAATTACCTTTACCCCTTATTGATTTATTAACGACACAATATGATAATGAAGATGAATTAGTCAATGATTTGAAAAGATTAAATCCTGGATTAGTAGGCACAAAAATAGTGATTTCATATCAAAGTAAACGTCATTCCAACTATTTATTACCAATATATGCTAATGAAGAAATCAAAAAAGTTGCATTGAGATTTTTAGAAAATAATAAAATCGATAACAGCGATCCTATGCTTTATAATTTTGCCCGTAAATTTTCAACTACAATGGCAGAAGAAAAACATTTAGAAAAATATTTGTTAGATAGTAACTTTTTAAGTAAACGAGTAAAAGAATTTCTATATGGTTACTGGGAAGTTTCTGATGAAAATTTTGCTGAGCAAGATTATCGTTTTAAACTATTAGTTAGAGAATTAAATCATTATAAAACGATTAGAGGGTTACAAATTGGCATAAATGAATATTTTAGTGATAAAGAGCGTATAGAGGAAGAACTGACTGGTGAAATATTAATGCAAAAAGCTCGCGAAAATTATGAAACAAGATTAAATGAAGCTCGTCAAGCTCGTGAAAATTATGAAACAAGATTAAATGAAACTAATCAAGCTCGTGAAAGCCAGACTAAACCTAGTAGGCAGCCCACCATTGAGGAATTAAAAAAACAGCGTGATGCTTTAATAAAAGCTTCAAAGCAACAAGCCTTAGAGGCCAAAAAACTAAAGGCTCAAGAGTCCAAAACGGTGGAAACCATTCCTTTATTTAAAATATCAGATGATGGTGATTATATCTATGATAGAGATGATCTTCAAATTGAAGCTAATGGCCAAATAATCATGCCAGGATTTGAGGATAAAAAACATCGTTAAGCAATTTAAAACATTGCTTTTTTATAATTAAAATAAGGTGACAAAATGGAAGATTTTTTAAATTATTTAGCATATGAAAAAAGATTTTCAGAGCATACTATAAAAAATTACCGTCATGATCTTGAAGATTTCACAAAATTTTTGGGCCATAAAAAAACAGAGAAAGCCGAACTTAATGATATTCGTAATTATTTGCGCATGCTATATGATAAAAAATACAGTACTGCAACCATTTCTCGAAAGCTAAGTGCCTTAAAAAGTTATTTTAAATATTTGGAAGCTTTAGAAAAAATTGAAGTTAATCCAATGATATTAATTAGTAATCCCAAAAAAGCGAAGAAATTACCGAATTATTTAAATTATAATGACCTAGAACGATTATTAAAAGCACCGGATTTGACAACAAAAGAAGGGAAAATGGCCGCTTTAATTTTAGAAATGCTTTATTCAACTGGCATAAGAGTTAGTGAGTTAGTCAATATTAAACTTAAGGACATTAATTTTGAAGAACATAAAATTTTAATTTTAGGTAAGGGCCATAAAGAACGTTATGTCTATTATGGTAGTGCTTGTCAGCAATTATTAGAATTATACTTAAAAGAAAACTTAACATCAGCTTATTTATTACATAATAAACATAACAATCAATTAAATCCAAGAATGGTTCGGATGATAGTAGAAAAATATACCAAAGTGGCAGGTTTGGACGTACATGTGACACCACATACATTAAGGCATACTTATGCCACTCATATGTTAAATGAAGGCGCTGACTTAAAAAGTGTAGGGGATTTATTAGGCCATGAAAATTTGTCAACGACACAAATATATACTCATGTTTCTAATGAACGGTTAAGAGCAGTTTATTTAGCATGTCACCCCCGGGCTAAAAACGTTAAAAAATGTCAAGATGATGAATAAACGTGGGCATAATTAAGAGATTCTGGTATAATAATAAAAGAATAATAAAGGAGCGAATATATGACAAAATATGTTTATTTATTTAATGAAGGCAATAAAGATATGCGCGATATTTTAGGAGGAAAAGGGGCCAATTTGGCAGAAATGGTTAATATGGGATTACCCGTGCCTAATGGCTTTACGGTTACAACTGCTGCTTGCAACTTATATTATGCTGATGGGAAAGTTATTAATGAAGAAGTAGTTAAACAAATAGAAACGGTGCTAGAAAAGTTAGAAACACTGACAGGTAAAAAACTTGGTGATGAAGCAAATCCTTTACTTTTATCAGTGCGTAGTGGAGCTCCAATTAGTATGCCAGGTATGATGGATACAATTTTGAATTTAGGTTTAAATGATAAAATTGCTTCAGCCCTGTCCAAAGATGAAAATAGTATTAGATTTATTTATGATTCTTATCGTCGTTTAATTATGATGTTTGCTGATGTCGTAAAAGGTAAGGGGAAAGAAGCTTTTGAAAAACTAATTCAGGATAAGAAAAATGCCCGTCATGTACAAATGGATATTGAATTAACAGCTGAAGATATGTATGATATTGCAATGGAGTCTAAAAAGGTGTATAAAAAACTAACAAAAGAGAACTTCCCAGAAGATCCCAAAGAGCAGTTACTTTTAGCTGTCCAAGCCGTGTTCCAATCTTGGAATACGGAGCGCGCTAAAATATACCGAGAGATGAATAACATTAGTGATTCATTAGGAACCGCAGTAAATGTCCAAGAAATGGTGTATGGCAATTTAAGCGACGATTCGCTAACTGGAGTGGCTTTTTCACGTAACCCAGCCAATGGCGACAATAAGTTATATGGCGAATATTTGGAAAAAGCCCAAGGCGAAGATATTGTATCCGGAGTTAGGACCCCGAAATCAATTGAAGCAATGCAACGTGATTTTCCTAATATTTACAAAGATTTAAAAGATATATCCAAGTTGCTTGAACGTCATTACAAAGATATGCAAGATATGGAATTTACCGTGGAAAAAGGGAAACTTTATATGTTACAAACCCGTAGTGGAAAAAGAACAACTTTGGCGGCTCTAAAAATAGCTACAGCTTTAGTTGAAGAAGGCTTAATTACCAAAGAAGAGGCCTTAATGCGCGTAGAACCAGCAAAATTAGATGAATTATTACATCCTGCTTTTGCTAAAGAAGCTTTAGCTAAAGCCCCATTGATTACTACAGGCTTGCCCGCTTCACCAGGTGCTGTAACGGGAAAATTATATTTTACGGTTAAAGACGTAATCGCTGCTAGTAATAATGGAGAAAAAGTTATCCTCGCTCGCACCGAAACTTCCCCTGAGGATATTCAAGGAATGAATGTAGCTGAGGGTATTTTAACTGTACGCGGAGGTATGACCAGCCATGCTGCGGTGGTTGCTCGTGGAATTGGGCGTTGCTGTGTTAGTGGTTGTCATGAATTATTTATTGATGAAGCCAATAAAACCATGACTAATGGTGCCAAAACCTATTATGAGGGCGAGCAAATTTCTTTAGACGGGACAACCGGAAAAGTTTACGAAGGAGAAATTGTCACCGAAGCAGTTAATATCAGCGGGGATTTTGAAAAATTTATCACTTGGGCCAAAGAAGTTAAAAAACTTGGAGTTAAGGCAAATGCCGATACAAAGAAAGAGGCGAGAACCGCTTTAGAGTTTGGAGCTGAAGGTATTGGTTTATGCCGAACTGAGCATATGTTTTTTGAAACTGAAAAAATTTTTGCTATGCGCAAAATGATTGTGGCTAAAAACACTAAAGAAAGAGAAAAAGCTTTACAAGAATTACTACCAATGCAACGAGCTGATTTTGTACAATTATTTCAAGTCATGAATGGGAAAACAGTAGTTATTCGTTATTTAGACCCACCTTTACATGAATTTCTGCCAAAAACAGCTGAAGAAATTAATAAATTGGCCACGGCTTTGAAGATTACCGAAGATGATTTAAGAGAAACCATCGACGGTCTTAGAGAATTTAATCCAATGATGGGACACCGTGGTTGCCGTTTGGCGATTACATATCCTGAAATCGTGGTGATGCAAACTAAAGCAATTTTAGAAGCGGCGATTATAGCCTCTAAAAATGGTTATGTAGTAAAACCTGAACTAATGCTTCCATTAATTGGGGATAAAAATGAATTTACTTATTTAAAAGAAATTATTGAGACCACAGCTCAAGAAATATTTAAGCAAAATAAACTTCAACTTGAGTATAAAATAGGCAGCATGATTGAAGTACCAAGAGGAGCAGTTTTAGCCGATGAAATTGCTAAAGAGGCTGAGTTTTTTAGCTTTGGAACAAATGATTTAACGCAGATGACATATGGCTTTTCACGTGATGATGCGGGAGCATTTTTAAAAGATTATTATGATAAAGGAATATTTAAAAAAGATCCATTTAAATCGCTCGATGAAGATGGCGTAGGTAAATTAATAACCGTAGCTGCCAAATTAGCGCATCATACAAGACCAACTATTGAATTAGGTATTTGCGGGGAACATGGCGGAGATCCTGATAGTATTGCCTTTTGTCATAAAATTGGCTTAAATTATGTTTCATGTTCTCCATATAGAGTGCCAGGGGCCATTTTAGCGGCGGCGCAAGTGGCAATAAAGGAGCGAAGTTAATGAGAATTTTATGTATAGGGCATGTAACTTATGATATTACTTTCCCGGCCGATGATTTTCCAATTGAAAACACTAAAGTTAGATATTATGAAAAAACAGAATGTGCAGGCGGTCCAGCTAGCATTGCAGCTTTTCTTTTAGGAAAATGGGGTGAAACGGTGGAAATTGCTGGGGCCGTTGGAAATGATGATTATGGGCGCAAAATAAAAAAAGAATTTTCCCTTAACCGCGTAAACACGAATTATTTAGAATTAACCGATGAAACAGAGACGTCTCATAGCTTAATCATTGCTAATAAAAGCAATGGAACTAGAACTATTCTAATTTATGTTCCTAAAAATTATCAAATGAAAGAATTTAAACCGCTTGAGGCTCCCGATATTATTTTATTAGATGGTCACGAATATCAGGCTAGTAAAAAATTACTCCAAATGTATCCGAATGCTATTAGTATTATCGATGCTGGCCGTGATAGAAAGGAAGTCATCGAGTTAGCTAAAATGGTTAACTATTTGGTTTGCTCGAAAGAGTTTGCTGAAAAAGTTACGGGCATAAAATTTGATTTTGAAAATAAAAGTACGTTTGCCCAAATTTTTAATGCGATGGAGGCTAAGTTTGGCAATAATGTCGTCATTACTTTAGAAGCAATGGGTTGTTTATATCGAATGGATGATAAAATTAAAATTATGCCGTCGATTAAAGTTAAAACTGTTGATTCAACTGGAGCAGGAGACATTTTCCATGGCGCTTTTACTTATGGAATTGCTAAAGGTTTTCCGTTTGAAAAAGTGCTTAAATTTGCCAATATTGCTGGGGCTTTATCGGTAACAAGAGTTGGCGGGTATAATTCTATTCCAACGTTAGATGAAATGAATGAAGTTTATGACGAAGTTAAATGAGGTTATTTTTACCGAGCGTTATCCCAAACTTGATTTGCATGGTTATGATCGGGATACCGCAAGAGTGGCTACCGATGATTTTGTGAAAGATAACTATATTATGGGAAATGAGATTTTTGTGATTATTCATGGAATTGGTAGTGGCATTTTAAAAGATGAAGTCCATTTAACCTTGAAACGTAATCCCTTTGTTGTAGATTATAAAACAGATTATTATAATATAGGTTGTACTTTAGTCCAAATAAGGAAAAAATCAGACAATTACTAAATGGAAAGTATTTTTATTGATTTTTATATTAATTATAAACTGGCTTAACTATTAAAGCTAGTTTTTATTTGTGTAAAATGTTTATACAGGTTTTCTTAATTTTTGCTTGCCATGGATTTGAGAATTTGATATATTTATTATAGGGAAGTGAGAACGTGAGAAAAAATGGCTTTACTTTAACAGAAATTTTAGCCGTACTAGTAATAATTAGTTTGTTAGTTTTGATAATGGCGCCTTCATTTATGAATCAATTAAAATCTTCAAAAAGTGATGCCGAAAATTCGGAGCGAGAAATCATTTTTAGTGCAGTTGAGACTTTAATTGATGCCGATGAAGAACAGTACCCTTTAACACCAGGTAATGTTTATTGTATTACCATAAAAGAATTAATCGACAATGGAAAATTAGTGGAACCTTTAAAAAGCATAATTACAAACGAAGAGTATGATGATAATACGGCCATTAAAGTTGTTGTTGGGAGTCAAGGAACGAAAGACTTTTCCATGGATAATGATGGCACGTGTTCTCAGGTTGTGACTAATGACATTGTTTTTGATGTAGTACCTGACAATAAAACGTGGAGTCAAAGTAAGTCTGTCACGGTTTATTATCCAAAACTGGGGGATGGTTATACTAATAAATATAAAATTAATGATGAAAATTTATGGCATGTGGCCTCATCCAGTGGTAATGGCTATAAACTGCCCAATTTTACGGCTAATGGTATAGCTTATGCTAAAACTGAAAAAGGCGATCAAGAAATTACGAAAGAACAAAAGGTAGAAAGAATTGATCGACTTAGCCCTCAAATTATCAAAGTGGTCAAAGGCGAAGTGTTAAATCAAACCCAGCAATTATCTATTGTAATGACGGATGCTGATAGTGGCGTGGCAGCTTATTATGTTGGTACTTCTAGTACCAAACCCGCAGTTGATGCTACTAGTTGGACGGAATATAAGTTGCCTTCCTATGGGGGCATCGGAACAGCTACGGTGTCGAAAAAGGTCGGTACTTATTATGTGTATGTTAAGGATAAAGCTGGAAATATTTCCGAGGGACGCAAAATTGTTGTAGAAAATTTAGAGCCTCCAACTTGCACAATCTTCTTAAATCCATCTAATCCTGATGGTGATAATAACTGGTATACTAGCAATGTCAATTTATCGATGAGTATGACTGGAGCTCCGACTGTTTTTGGCCTAGCTACTAGTAGTCAATCAGAAAATGGCAAAAACTCGGCCACGCATACTAGCGATGGAACAAGTATTACATATTATGGTTATGTGAAAGGGCCGACTGGTACGGATACATGTTCAAAAACATTTAAGCTTGATAAAAGCGCTTCAGCAATTTCAACTGCTTCGAAAATTGCGACCAAAGATAATTTGACGATAACTTTAAGCGATGCCACAAGTGGACTTGCAGGTTATACGATTACCACTACGGCATCTACGCCAACCTCATGGACGGCAATTAGTGGAGCAAGTTTTACTAAAACCTTCTCATTAACAACGGGTACTCATTATGTTCATGTCAAAGATAAAGCTGGTAATACTACTTATAAAGCGGTAGCGATTACGGCTTTGGATCCTCCAACCTGTGCAATTAGTCTTGATCCAGGTAGTCCAAATGGCAATGATAATTGGTATACAAAAGATGTTACCATAAATATGACGACATCTGGTGTTGTTAGTGAAAAAGGTTTAGCTACAAGTAGCGGCTCAACTAATGGATTAACACAGGTCGTGCATAGTACAGATAGTAATGGTGTAGTTTATTATGGTTTTGTTAAAAATGCTGCAGGAGCTAATAGCTGTGCCTCATCATCGTTTAAAATTGATAAAACGCCACCATATGTTAATTTAACTGGTGTTAGCTGGGAAAAGATAGATGGCTCTGTTGTTTCTGATGGTTGTCAAAATATCAATAATGCTTCCGGTAATAGAACATGTAATATTAGGATTAGAATTAATTCTGGTACTCGTTATAGCTGGAGTAGTAACCGTTATCCAGTTGATAGTGGTAGTGGTGTAGATACCTCATCTAGTACAAGCAATGGTGAATATGCTATGTGGACACACAATGGTGAACAGCCACAGTACACTTCTTGGAATAATTGGTCAGATAGACAAAGTTGGAATTGGCGATGTGGAACTTGTACCTGGCTTAATTACTCATTCTATTATGTTGATAAAGCTGGTAATGTAGGACCAACAATGACTATCCATTTCGATGTTGAACATTATTAAAATTTGTCTTTTCTAAATATTATTTTACTTAAGGAAAAGGTAATTTGTTTAAAATAATAATTGTAATTTAAAATGTTTTGTGAAAACATTAAATAAATCAAAGGCTTTTAAGCCTTTTTTTTCTAAAAAAAGATTTGACAAACAACTTACTTTGTGCTAATATAAGGGACATATTTAAGGGGGACAAGTATATGTATGAAGAACATAATCCAAATTTCGCGTTTAAAAACATTATATTAAAGATTTTATTAGTTATTTTGGTAGTTTTCCTGATTATTTGGTTATTTCCAACTAAAAATTATGTAGCTAACTTAATTGATAAAAAGCTAGGCACTGGTGGTGACCAAGTATTTAATAATAACATTAAAGCGATGAAAGAAGGCGCTTTAGCTTATTATAATGGCGATAGATTACCAAAAGAAAATAAAGAAAAAGCTAAAATGACCTTAGAGGACATGTTAGATAAAAATTTATTAATTGAATTTAAAGATAGCAATGGGAAGAAATGTGATAGTAAAAAATCATATGTTCAAGTTACAAAAAATTCGGAAGATTATACCTTAAAAGTAAACTTAGTTTGTTCAGATAATGAGGCCTATGTAGTTAGTTACTTTGGTACTTATGATTATTGTACAGACGGCGTTTGCGAAAAAAAAAAATTAGCTGAAGAAACCGCTGTAACTAGTAGTGAAGAAGCTAGCGAATCTAATAATGTTGCTCAGGCTTCAGAATGTCAATATGTAAAAAATACCAAAGGTTATTGGACTTCTTATGGTAATTGGTCTGCTTGGACAGCCAATAAGGTAACCGCGAGTGATACACGTCAAGTTGAAACCAAAACGGAAAAAGTGCAAAGTGGTACAACCAAAGTTTTAACTAATACAGTTACAATGAGTAAAAATCCACGTAAAATTTTAGTTACGCAAAACGGCGTACAAAAGACTTTATATATTTGCCCGAGTGATTACGATAACGGAGGCGCTTATGAAAGGCCAATTAAATGCGTAAAAACAGTCAATACCTATAAAGATGAGCCAGTGTATAAAACAGTAACTTATTATCGTTATCGTGATCGTAGTTATGTGGGCGGGACCGCTAGTTATAAATGGGCAACCTGTAATAATAATGCTCTTATAAATAGTGGCTACAAGCCTACTGGAAAAGGGCGATAAATAATATTTACATACTTCTCAATTTGAGAAGTTTTTTAGTAAATAATCCGTCAAATATAGGATAAAAATGTCAGTGATTATTTGACTTTTATTTGCCACTTATGTTACTATTTATATATAGTAGGAAAATAGACGGGGAGGAAAGTCAACAATGGCAGATAAATATATTTTCACATACGAAAATGAAAATGAATTTAAAAAGCTTGAAAGTGCACTTAAAAAATATAATATGTTAGCCTACAAAAAACTTTATTTTGAATATTACCCCGCCTTAAAACAGGGGGATTTGCTAGGAAATAAAGTAAAAACCGAAAATGGCGAAGAATACGAAGTGACATTGCCAACGGATGCCTTATTTACAAAAGTCCATGGTGAGGTTAAGCTACATTATATAGTTGATGACACTAATAAAGTAATTGTTATTAGAACCCTATCACCAGAAGCCATTTTAGCTGAGGGTCATCAATCAGAGTTAGAAACTTATAAAGGCGTAATGGTGTCTAGGGAACATGCGGATAAAGATATGTTTAAAATAAATTTACTTAATATGATTAATAAATAAATGTCTTAGTAGACATTTTCAGACTGTTGACAAATAACTTTTGTTAATAGTCTTTTAAATTGCAATAAAATAATGTATAATGTTAATGTAAGGATGCTTATTTTATCCAAAATTTAAGCTTACTATCCTTACTTTTTTTATGAA
>CALVJP010000073.1 GCA_944332215.1 uncultured Bacilli bacterium | reverse complement strand
TTGAAAGTTATAATATCCAGCGTCAATTATTAATAATAAACTTTTTAATTTTAATATAAAAATTTTACTTTTTTTCTCTCTTCTCATTTCTTTCACCTTTACTTCTTTTGTATTTTTTTATTAAATTAATTATAAAAAAAAAAAAAAAAAAAAAAAACAAGGTAATATTTTACTTAAATCAAACTCCTGTATCCTAAGTGGAAAGATCTTGTTAAATATGATAAACCTCTTAAACTATTAAAAAACAAATAAGTTAACTTATACCTATTTGTCACTAGTTTACAAAAATGAATTTAATCATTTTTTCTAAATTTATAATAAATTCTAAGATTTTTACAGTTATCAATGGTAATTTTATCAATTAACCTAGCTATTAAATCACGATTCAAATTAATTTTGTTAGTCGTTTTTAAAGCAGCCATTTGGCTCTCTATTTTATTTTTTAACTCTTGATATTTAGTTAAAGTAATAATCCCATTTAAACGATCTTCATAAAGAATATTTAATTTATTATTTAAAAAAGCTAACTCTTTTTGATAATTACATTGTAAATTGTCAAATTTAGCTAAAGAATTTAATTGCTTTAGGACCAAAGCTTCTAATTTTTGATAATTAGTATAATGAGCTGTACATTTTTTTTGTTGACTATTTTTTTTATAATTATTACAAGTTAAATTCCATGTATTACTCTTTTTATTGTAATTTGCCCCTAATAGATGGTGACATTCATGACAGTAAACAAAACCCTCTAATAAAAGTTTAGCTCGAGGCTTAAGTGGAGTACTTTCTTTTTTATGAAGTTTAATTTGCACTTGTTTAAAAGTAGCCATACTAATAATCGGTTTATGAGCATGAGGGTTAATTATCCATTCTTGTTTTTGTCTTTTGATTCTAGTCTTATTTTTATAAGAAATATTAGTCCAAACATTTTGAATTGTTTTTCCGGTATAAATTTCATTTTTTAAAATATTGTAAACCGAAGTATATGACCAAATCGTATCTTTTTTATTTTTTAACTTACTAGGCGTTGGATAACCTTTTTGGTTAAGCATTGCTGCAATTGTATTTATCGATTTACCGTTTAAAAAGTACGTATATATTTTTTTGACAATTTTAGCCGTTTGCATATCTGGAATAAGTTTATGCTTATCTTTAGGATCTTTTTGATACCCATATGGCGCTTTGGCCCCTAAATAAAGACCATCAGCTTTTTTAGCTTGTAAAATGGATTTAATCTTTTGCGAAGTATCTTTGGACACCATATCGTTAAATAAAGCTTTAAAAGGCGCAATATCATTATTTTGACTATTTTGAAAGGTATCAACGTTATCTAAAATTGAGACATAGCGAATTTTCTTATTAGGAAAATATTCTTCAATATAATAACCACTTTTAACATAATTACGTCCTAATCTTGAGAGATCTTTAGTGATGACCATATTAATTTTTCCAGCTTCAATATCAGCAATTAATTGCATAAAAGCAGGCCGATTAAAAGTCGTGCCCGTATAACCATCATCAATATATTCTTTGGCTAATTTTAATTCATGGATTTTGAGATAATCTTTGATGAGTAAGCGCTGATTAGCGACGCTTTCGCTTTCAGTTGTATTATCATCTTCTTTGGATAATCTAATATAAGCCCCAACTTTAAAATCATTATAGTGGAAGTTGATTAGAATATTCCTCAATTATAGCTTCAATGGTGGGGCCTTTGTCATCATAAATCTCAATTATCTTCATATTCTTCACCTCTAATAAATTGTATGCAAAGAATAAAAAACTAACATTATTTGTTAGTAATCATTTAACCTAAAAAAATAGCTAAGATAATAACAATAAGTCCTAAAATACTAGGCCCAGTTAAACTTTCCTCGCCTCCTGTGATTATTTTATGTATTTAGATTAATAAGTGCTATATCACTTTTTTTAAATAGCAGGTGCTGATAAAGTGACAGCAGCGGTTTTATCTGGTGATGTACAGATAGGTTTCTGTGGTAGTGAAGCCACTATTTATATTTATAATCAAGGGGAAAAAGACTATTTAGTTAACTTTGCTGGTCTAACCAAACGTGATGGTAGTTTCTTAGTAGCTCGCGAAGATATTAAAAATTTCACAGTTAAAGACTTAGAAGGCAAAAAAATTCTTGGAGGCAGAGAAGGTGGCATGCCAGCCATGACTTTAGAATATGCTTTAAACACTAATGGCATTAGTAGTGATAAAACCGATATTGATACAAGTGTTGATTTTGCTTCTATGTCAGGGGCTTTTATTGGAGGCAATGGTGACTTTGTAACATTATTTGAGCCTACAGCTTCAGAATTAGAAAAAGAAGGTTATGGGCATATTGTAGCTTCCGTTGGACAATTAGGCGGGGTTGTCCCTTATACTTCTTACAATGCCAAGAAAAGTTATATCGAAAATAATCCAAAAGTCATTGAAGGCTTCACCAAAGCCACTCAAAAGGGATTAGACTTTGTACATAGTCATACGGCTGAAGAAATAGCTGATGTTATTGTTGATTATTTTCCAGATACAGCCAAAAGTGACTTAATTGATATTGTTCAAAGATATATGGATAATGACTCATGGTTTGATACTACATATATTGCCGAAAAAGATTTCAATCACATTGAAGAAATAATCGACAACGCTGGTCAATTAGATAAAAAAGCGCCTTACGATAAATTAGTAAATAATACATACGCGAATAAATAATGGATATTTTAAAAGTAAAAGACCTAAGAAAAATTTACCACACGAAGAAAAATGAAATCTTAGCCGTGGAAAATTTTTCTTTTGATTTTAAAGAAGGCGAGTTTATTGCAATTGTCGGCCCAAGTGGCTGTGGAAAATCCACAATATTATCGATTTTGTGTGGCCTCGATACAGCTTCTGGCGGGACAATCGAAATTGATCCAAACTTAAAGTTTGGTTATATGCTGCAAGGTGATAATCTTTTTGAATGGCAAACGATTTTTAAAAACTGTCTTTTAGGACTAGAAATCAATAATGAAGTCACTAAGGAAAGCAAAGAATATGTCAGGCAATTATTAAAAACTTATGGCTTAGAGGAATTTATCGATGCTTATCCCTCTAATTTATCAGGAGGTATGCGTCAACGAGTTTCTTTAATTCGTACATTAGCTACTAAACCGGATTTATTAATTCTTGATGAACCTTTTTCGGCTTTGGATTATCAATCACGTTTAGCGGTTTCTGATGATGTTTATAAAATAATTAAACAAGAGAAAAAAAGTGCAATTATGGTAACTCATGACATTAGCGAAGCTATTAGTATGGCTGATAAAGTGATTGTTTTATCCCAAAGGCCAAGTATCATTAAAAACATATATGAGATTAAATTAACTGATAAAAGTACACCAATTAATAACCGCAAAGCTAAGGAATTTGCTAAATATTATGATTTAATCTGGAAGGATATTGATTATCATGTATAGTGAAGAACATAAAGCTTTTATCCGCAAAATAAGATTAAATAAATTTTTAATCAGGACTACGCAAATTATGATTATTGTTTGTTTAATCATTTTATGGCAATTAGCTGCAGATAAGGAGTGGATTAATACCTTTATATCTTCGAGTCCAAAAGCAATTATAGATACTGTTGTTAATTTATATAATGATGGGTCTTTATTTCATCATATTTGGATAACTTTTTATGAGGTCTTTGGAAGTTTTATTTTAGGAACTTCAATTGGAATTATTATTGCTACCATTTTATGGCGGTTTAAATTTTTAGCAAGAGTTTTAGATCCATATCTAACGGTTTTAAATAGTTTACCTAAAGTTTCATTAGGTCCAATTATTATTATCATTGCTGGAGCGGGTACTGGTTCAATTATTGTTATGGCTTTATTTATTTCGGTAATTATCACAATTATGGATGTCCATCAAGCTTTTATCAATACAGATCCAAATAAAGTACGGTTATTACAAAGTTTTAAGGCAACGAAAAGACAAATATTTTTTAAGTTAATTTTACCAAGCAATTTTAAAAACATTATCAATGTATGTAAAATCAATACCAGTTTAACTTTTATCGGCGTCATTATGGGGGAATTTCTGGTCAGTAAAGCAGGCGTGGGTTATTTAATTATGTATGGCTCACAAGTATTTAACTTAAATCTAGTAGTCACCGGCATTATCTTACTAGCAATTATGGCTAGCTTTATGTACTATCTAATTTTATTTATTGAAAAAAGACTATCAAAAATAAGATAGCCTTTTTAATTTAATTGATCGCTAGCTTTGGCATTTAAAGTAAGATCAGCACGTCTACCTAGTTTATAAGCATAATACCCAGCCGCCCCAATCATTGCTGCATTATCGGTACAATACTCAATGGGAGGAATGATTAAATCAACATTGTTTTCCGCACATAATTCAGTCAAACGTTGACGTAAGCCCTTGTTAGCAGCTACGCCTCCAGCCACGATTAACCGGTTAACTTGATACTCTTTTAAAGCCCGCATTGTTTTTTTGGTTAAAATTTCAACTACTCTATTTTGGAAAGACGTCGCCATATTTTCAGGAATGATTTGATGACCACGCTGCCCTTCATTATGTGTCAAATTAATAACAGCACTTTTAAGACCACTAAAACTAAAATTATAGCTATCATCATCAAGTGGTAATGGAAGAGGATAGGTATCTATACCTTCATGAGCTAATTTATCAACCAAAGGGCCTCCAGGATAAGGAAGATTAATAACCCGCGCAACTTTATCATAGGCTTCACCAACAGCATCATCTAAAGTCCCGCCTAAACGTTTAAAATTATAATCATCTTCCATATATAACAAATCGGTATGGCCGCCACTGACAACTAAAGCTATTAAGGGAAATTCTAACGGTTTTACTAAATTATTAGCATATATATGTCCCGCAATATGGTGAACAGGAATTAAAGGCTTATCATAAATAAATGCTAAAGTTTTAGCCGCCATTAACCCAACTAATAAAGAGCCAACTAAGCCTGGGCCATAAGTGACCGCGATTGCATCTATATCATCTATCGAAAAATTAGCTTTGTTTAAAGTTTCTTCAAGCACCATGGTTATATTTTCGATATGCATACGGCTAGCTATTTCTGGGACTACCCCCCCATAATTAGCATGCGTATCCATTTGGGATAAAGTCGCCGTCGCGATTTCTTCTTTACCATCTTTGATAATGGAAACACTAGTTTCATCACAGCTTGATTCGATCGCTAAAATATAAACACTTTTCATTTTTTCACCTCTAATTCTTTTACCATAAGATAAGCATTAGTATTTGCATAATAATTGGCTCTAATAGTTTTAACATTAAACCCATACTTTTGATATAAATTGATCGCCGGCAAGTTATCCACAGCGACCTCTAAACTAACACTTTGACAATGATAACTAATAATATCGGCCAAAGCATAGTCTAAAAGCTTTTGACCAAATCCTTGATGCCTATTAGCTTCAGTAACAATGATATAATTAACTTCAGCTCGTTCATAAATAATACTATAAGAAATAATAGCAATGATTTCATCATGATAATAAGCGACTACCTTTTCGAAAGGGTCAGAGTTTACTTGATAACTAGGGAAAAACTTTTTTAACAATGGAGCAACTTGGTTACACGAAATTTCTTTAATCATGAGGGTAATTCAGTTTTTCCTCCGCTTCAGTAAGTTTTAAATAGTTTGGATTTAAATGATGTGGATTAACACCTGGATCATCTTTGTGTTTATTAATGAGTTTTAAAATATCAGGATTTGGTTTTATAGCTGGTAAATCATCATAGCTAATATAAACTCCCTTAACATTTAACTGATTTAACAAAATATGCCGATCTTTATAAACATTGTTTAAATTTTGATCATAGGCTCCAGCATAGACATAACCTCGTCTGGCATCGATTAAAGCGACATTGGTTTGTCCTGGGGTAGCACTGGCAATAACTTCCAAGGAAGAAAGAGGAACAATGGGAATCTTTAAAGCCCAAGCCATTGTTTTGGCGACGGTTAAGCCAACTCTAATCCCCGTAAAGGAACCAGGGCCGGTTGTGACAAAAATTTTATCTAAATCTTGAGGTTTTAATTGAGCCTCTTTAAAAGCTTCAGCAATTTTCATCATAATAGTCGAGGACATATCTTTCCCAGTTACTTCATTAAAAAGATATTTTATTTGTTCATCGATAACAATAGCGACTACTAAAGTAGCAGTCGCTGAATCTATTAATAAATATTTCATAAAGCGGCCTCACATAATTCTTCATAGGCTTTACCATGGGGAGTAACAATTAATACTCTGGAATTTTCCCCAGCAACTTTAAATTTGATGTCTAAGCGTTCAGGCGGTAAAATATCTTTAATGGTATTCGCCCACTCGATAATTACAATACCACCCTTGGTGAAATACTCCTCAATCCCAATGCCATCAGTATTACCATCTAATCGATAAACATCCATATGATATAAAGGTAATTCGCCTTCATATTCTTTAATAATTGTGAATGTTGAGGAAGTAATGCTATCTTGAATACCCAATGCGTTAGCAAAACCTTTAGTAAAAACAGTCTTTCCACTGCCTAATTCCCCATTTAAGCAAATAATCATATTGGAAAATTTTTCTGATTCTAAATTTTGAGCTAACTCAATCGTTTCCATCTCACTACGCGTTGTTATTTTATATTCCATTGTCATCACCAAAATAATTATATCAAAAATAAATAATTAATTACAATAGTTTTCATGACATTTTAAAATAAGCTTGCATTATAGGTATTTTTCTATATACTATTGGTATTAGCTTTAGGTAAATATGCACCGAGGCAAAATTCATGTCACGAATGGTGACACACGCAACTTGGAAAAATATGGGAAAATTAAATTAGTGGTGATGATATGAATTTTGATAGAAATGACGAAAATTATGTCTATGAGTTTATTGGAAAGAATATCCGTAAATACCGAAAACAAAAAGGTTGGACACAAGAAAAGTTAGCCACTGAGGCCAATTATTCTAAACAATTTATTTCAAATATTGAAAATAATGTACACCAAACTTTTTCTTTAGGTACGCTATGGCGTTTAGCTTTGGTTTTAGAAGTTGAGATGTACAAACTCTGTATGGAAGAAAAACCTGCGCAAACTAAAGTTTTTATGCTGTAATGATTGACATTATTGGGCTAATATTGACATTTTTTTAGAATAATAAAAGAAAAATTACCTTGCTTTGGTAATTTTTTTAATATATAGTTATCAGCCAAAAAGTAATATAATCGAAAAATACTTCATTATTTGGAAATTATAGTATTTTTGACATATTTTAACACAAAAAAAATTCGCAACGTCCTATCTTACCATACAGTATTGTCGGCGCTGAAGTGCTTAACTTCTGTGTTCGGGATGGGAACAGGTGTATCC
>CALVJP010000072.1 GCA_944332215.1 uncultured Bacilli bacterium | reverse complement strand
AATCATACTATAAAAAAAAAAACAAATAAACAAAAAAAAAAAAAAAAAAAAAAAAAAAAAAAAAAACAAGGTAATATTTTAGATAAATCAAAGTTTGTTTATTAGACTAATTACTATTAATAGCCATTTAGAAATTATAAATATAGTAATTATAAGGTTTTGTTTAATTTTTAATGTAGTTTATATTTATTAAAAAATATTTACAGCTAATAAAAACTAAGAAAAAAGAGCGAATATTATTTTTCGCCTTTTTTAATTGGGAATGAATAATATTAAAAAAAAACAGCAAATTAAATAAATTCACTATCCTTTTTCTAATATTTTCTTTTCACAAATTGTCTAATAATTAAAACTTCAAAAACAATATAAATTATAATATATACGGCAATTAAAATCTCATTAAAAATTCCTAAATCAAAACTATTAATAATCGATGGTACATCTGCTGGTATAAAACCTAAAAAATCAAAAGCCCCATCTTTTAAAATATTTAATTTCAAATAAGTGACAATTCTTAAGAAAATATCGACAATAACCACAAAATACACGCAGGCATTAAAATTCTTATAGAAAAATATCACGGCCAATAAAGCCAATAAAAATATTATTAATTGCACAGTCATGAAACCACTCCTATCATTTGATCATACTCTTCAAAATTGACGCCTTTATTGATATTATTGTAATAAATAGTTAAAAATTCATTACTATTACTGCCCGTTTTTAACAACATATAATTCGTCAAATCTAAAGTTATCTTATAAATTGTATTATTTTTTTCATAAACTCTTACCATCATATTATAACTCATCGCTTTAGTTAAATCAACTTCTGTATCAAATTCATATAAGTTAAAAAAGCGGTCTAACGGTACTAAATATTGTTTATAATCACTAACTTCGGTATAACTAATATCAGCCAATAAATTATTTAACATTTGGGGATTGATTTTAAGAATACCTAAATCAAAGTTTTCCTTTTTAACGAATGTTCCCTGTTCAAATAAATAAACATTTTCATGCCAATAATATTTCTGATTATTTAAATAAAACAACATTTTATCATTAGTCGCTTGCCCGCTAATCTGTAAAGAGCCTTGTTCATATGTAAAATCATAACTATCTATTTGCTCTAACGAATTGGCTTGGACTGTATTTGGCGTTGAAACGGGTGAGGAAGTTAGTCTAATAAAAACAATCACACCAGCTAAAAAAATTAACCATAAGCCTAAGACTATCATCGAATGAGTCCGTGGATTATCCCATAACTCTTTAAATTTTTGGTATTTTTCGCTTTTCTTTATTCTTTTAAACATCTTTTTTACCTAAGCACTTTCCCAACTAAGTCATTATGTCCATGGATAAAATCGATTGCTTTCATTTTGCTTTTACCCTCGGGTTGTACAAGCGTGAAAACAATTTCACCATTACTTACTTTAACCCCAAAACCATCTTCATAAATAGCTGTAATTTCTCCCGGAAAAGCTAAATCAAAGACATTTTCGGTGCGGTAACATTCCCAAACTTTTAAAATTTTATCACCAAAATAA
The DNA here is from genome assembly GCA_944332215.1 of uncultured Bacilli bacterium. GTDB lineage: Bacteria > Bacillota_I > Bacilli_A > RF39 > UBA660 > Coprosoma. The sequence continues at coordinate 12,202 of CALVJP010000072.1, read as the reverse complement.
CAATAAGCTCCTGGCCAAGCATTTAAACCGCGGACTTGATTAACAATTTGTCTTTTCGTTTTCGTAAAATCGATTTTTTCATCCTCTCTTTTAATAACAAAACCATAAGTAACCAAATCTTCATCTTGTTTAGTGCGGCTATTTGTCCCATTTAAAATACTCGGTAAAGTTTCTAACAATAAGTCACGGCCAACAATCTGTAATTTATCATGCAAACTTGAAGCGGTATCTTCACTTGTTATTTCTACTTCTTTTTGACTAATAATATCCCCCGCATCCATAGCTTCAGCCATATACATAATGGTAACCCCGGTTTTCGTATAACCGTCGATAATGGCATGATGAATTGGAGCTCCTCCGCGCAATTTGGGCAATAACGAAGCATGGACATTAATACAACCTAGACTAGGAATTAAAAGCAATTCTAAAGGCAATATTTTGCCATAAGCACACGTAATAATTAAATCCGGTTCTAAAGCATTAATTTCTTGCAATACTTCCGTTATTTTTTCAGGTTGCAAGCACAAAATATTGTGTTTTAAGGCAACCTCTTTAACTGGCGTTGCTTTAAGCTTGGCTTTTCGCCCTACTGGCTTATCCGGCTGAGTGACAATCGCTCTTACTTTATAATGCTCAATTAATCCTTCTAACACGGGAACGCTAAACTCTGGCGTTCCCATAAAAATAATTACTGGATCTTTTTTAATTTCTATTTTTTCAAAATCCATCATATCACCCTATTTTAATTTTATCACAAACTAACATAAATAACTACATTTTTAAAGGATTTATATCAATTTCCACGCGCACTTTACTAGTTCTATATTTATTATTAATGAATTTTAAAGCCTCAATAATTTCTTTTGTTTGCTTAAATTTGATTATGACTCCAACATAATAAATATTATTAATTTTGGGGATATTAGCTGCACTAGGGCCTAAAATAATATTTCCAGATATTTCGCGTTTTAAATAACTAGCAATTTTCGATGCTTCGGCAAAAACTGCTTCATAATCACGACCACTAATTTTTATATTACACAAATTATAAAATGGAGGATATTTTAAGATTTTCCGAATTTTCATTTCCTCACGGTAAAAACCACTATAATCATGTTTACTAGCCATAACAATGCTGTAATGATGCATATTAAACCCTTGAATAATCACTTCCCCGCTCACACTACCACGGCCAGCGCGGCCAGCAATTTGATTTAATAATTGATACGTCCTTTCTGCACTACGAAAATCAGGAATATTTAAAGAGGCATCACCACTAATCACGCCAACTAAAGTTACTTTAGGAAAATCTAAGCCCTTAGCGATCATTTGGGTCCCAACTAATACATTATATTTTTCTTGGCTAAAATCGTCAATAATTCGTTTATGAGATCCTTTGTTTCTAGTCGTGTCAACATCCATTCTAATTGGTTTGGCTAAAGGAAAATGCTCAGTAATTAGTTTTTCTAGCTTTTCGGTGCCCATACCAAGATCATTGATGCTTTCGCTATGACACTGTGGGCACTTTGAATATTTAGAAGTGGTATAATCACAATAATGGCATTTCATCCTATTAGAGCTTTTATGGTATGTTAGGGGAATATCACAGTTTGGACATTTATGCGTAAAGCCACATTCTTTACAAGTTATTACGGTGGAAAAGCCGCGACGGTTTAATAAGATAATCACTTGCTCTCCCTTGGCCAAACAAGAATTCATTTTCAGTGTTAAAGCCTCTGAAAAAACTCTATTACCATGTTTAAATTCATTTTTCATGTCAACCAATGTCACTTTAGGCAAATTTTGCTTAACTCTGGTTTTCATTTCTAATAATTCATACACCCCCATCTTTGCTCTTGTATAACTTTCCACACTAGGGGTAGCACTTCCTAAAACTAAAGGAATATTATATGTTTTAGCTCTTTTAATTGCTATATCTATTGCATTATAACGTGGTATATTTTCTTGCTTATAAGTTTCGGAATGTTCTTCATCAATAATTATAATGCCTAAATTGGTAAATGGAGCAAAAATGGCACTACGGGCCCCAATCACAATTGAAACTTCGCCTCTTTCAATTTTGCGCCATTCATCGTATTTCTCACCTTGACTCAGTGAGCTATGTAATATTGCGACAACTTTGCCAAATTGTTTTTTAAAAATTTCTACCACTTGGGGGGTCAAACTAATTTCAGGTACTAATAATATAGCTTCTTTACCGGCTTTTAAAACTTTTTCAATTAATTTAATATAAACCAGGGTCTTTCCACTTCCCGTTACTCCATGCAATAAATATGGCTTAAATAAAGTAAATTGCACCGCTTTAACTGCTTGAAGTTGCTCTAGGGTTAATTGTTCTTCATTCTTGGCCATGGGAATTTCATCTTTTAGGCGGTACTCTTCTTCTTTAATTTCAATAATCGCGCCTTTTTCTAAAAGCGTTTTCACGGCATATGCCGATATGGCTAAAGCCTCTTTTTTTAAAACTTGGCCCTTTTCTTTTACTAAATTATAAACATCTTTTTGTTTATTGGATTTAATTTCCAAAATAGTGCTTCCCAGTTTTAAATAACTGATATATTTTTTGTTCACTTTTAAATTGTGTTTGGCTTTTAAAGCACTAGGAAGCATGGTTTGATAAGCCGAAACTAAAGAAGAAAAAGTTTTTTTACTAATATACTTACCCAGTTCTAACATTTCGGCATTGATTACGGGTTTTTCGTCAATAACTGCTAAAATTTCTTTAATTTCATAATCATAATGACTTTTATCGTTAAGTTCCAAAACAAAGCCTTCCAAGTTACGCTTACCAAAAGGCACCAACACTCGCATGCCAATTTCAATATGCATACTGGAAGGCACTTTATAAGTAAAAATTTTATCCACAGCTTTGGCTTTTATTTCAATTAAGACACCAGCATACATATATAGCTCCTCCTTACTTTAAGTTTAGTTTATCACACAAACACACGTTTGTAAATGGTTGAAACAGTTAATTTAAATTTCCTTATAAATTAAAAACATTTACCCAAAAACTTAGGTAAATGATTTAAATAAAATTATTTATCCTCGCCTCTAATGATTTCCATAGCTTTACGCATTTGCATGTCGTATTTTACCATTTCTAATCCACCAAATAATTTAAGAAATTCATCTTTTTCCATTTGGTATTTTTCGGCATATTTTATAGCTTCTTGATCAGCATCTTCATCGGAAATGTCGATTTTTTCTTGTTTTGCAATTTCTTCAAGCATTAATCGATAAGTTACACGTTTTTTAGCTTCTTCAGACATTTGATCTCTTAAAGCATCTTCACTAGAGTTTGTAAATTGATAAAATTGTTCTAAACTAATGCCTTGCATTTGTAGTTGTTCACGGTATTGATTAATCATACGGTCTTTTTCTTCTTCTAGCATCACTTTAGGAATATCTACTTCAACACCTTTAGCGGCTTCTTCTAATAATTCATCCATATATTTATTTTCAATTTCCGCCTCTTTATGAGTTAAAATATTGTCTGATATTTGAGCTTCTAAACTTTCTTTAGAATCAATTCCTTCCATGCCTAAGTCAGCAAAGAAATCTTCGTTTAATTCAGGTATTTTAATTTCTTTAACTTCATGCACTTTAACTTTGAATACAGCCTGTTTGCCTTTTAAATCTTCGGCATGATAGTCATCTGGAAAAGTTACTTTGACATCTTTCTCATCACCAGCTTTTAGCCCAATTAATTGTTCCTCAAAGCCAGGAATAAAAGTGCCACTACCAATATTTAAAGAATAGTTTTCCGCTTTCCCGCCTTCAAATGGTTGATCATTGACAAAACCTTCAAAATCAATAATTGCAATATCGCCATCCGCAATGACATCTTCTTTAAGCACATTTTCGGCATAACGATGACGCATATTTTCGATAGCCGATGCCACTTCTTCAGCTGTAACTTCGGCTTGGGCTTTTTTCACGTTAAGGTTTTTATATTTACCTAATTTAACTTCTGGCTTCAATGTTAAGACAAATTTAAATTCTACACCTTTTTCATCGATACTCTTAAGTTCAATTTCAGGTCGAGCAACAATTTCCCCAACAATATCCGCATTGTCCTTAAGCATTTGACCATAAGCTTTTTCAATTACTAAATCAGCCGCATCCATATATAAAGATTCTTTACCATATTTTTTAATAAAAACATCTTTAGGGGCTTTACCTGGACGGAATCCATCAATTTTTGCCTCTTTGTTAGCTTTTTTGAAAGCTTTATCTAAAGCTTCTTCCCATTCTTTTCCTTCGATTTTAATTTCGATTTCTTTTGTTTTACTCATATTTTTTCCTCCTCTATAACCATACGCCAAAACCAATGGCGGCCATACTAAGTATTAATCCTATCGACCAGAATAGTCTTACAATATCGACTTCAGTCCAGCCTAACTTTTCAAAATGATGATGCAAAGGGGCCATTAAAAATACTTTGGTATGAAATTTTTTAATAGCAATTAGCTGAATAATGACACTTAAAGTTTCAATGATGAAAACTCCAGCAACTACCCCTAAAGTAATTTCGTGGTTAGTGATAATTGCCACGCTTCCTAAAACCGCACCTAAGGCTAACGAGCCCGTATCTCCCATAAAAACTTTCGCGGGATAGCAATTATACACTAAAAAGCCAACTAATGAGCCTACAATAACAAAGCAGAAAATAGCCAAATCTTCATTACCAACTGTCCAAGTTGAGCCCCAGCTAATAATACCAAAGGCAAAGAAAGCAATAGCGGCTAAGCCTCCAGCTAACCCATCAAGGCCATCAGTTATATTTACTGAGTTACTTGCTCCAACTAATACAAATAATAAGAAAGCACCATATAACCAACCTAAATCAATTTTAATGCCTAAAGTATTAATATCAAGTACTGGATCATTACCACTACTTAAATAAATATAAAAAAATACTAAAGCAATTACTAGTTGAGCCAGCAATTTAACAAAAATCGATATACCTTTATTATTATGTTTTTTAACAACTAAATAGTCATCAACATAGCCCAATATAGCATACGCGATAAAGACAAATAAAACAATAAATAAATTGGCACTGAAAGCAATTTTCCCGGTTAAAATAAGTAAAATTGTAATTACTACAACCGGAATAATAAACATAATTCCCCCCATCGTTGGGGTTCCTTGTTTTGTTTCATGCCGCTTACCTAGAGTTTTACTAACGTTTTGTCCTAACTTTTCTCTCTTTAGCCATTTTAAGACAAAATAGCCAAAGATGACTGTAACGACAAATCCTATCATTATCGCCATGACAGCCTTTGCAAGCACTAACATAGCATCATCTCCAAGCTATTTAACATTATACCATTTTTTCTGTTTAGTTGTACAGTCTTTTCCCATTTTTATCCCTAAAAAAAACCAAAATTGACGTCAAAAAAACACCCAAAATAGGGTATTTTCTAAGTGCCTTAAGCTGACGTATCTTGAGTCGCATTAAGGGCAATTGTTAAACTAGCTGATTCTGTTGTAGAGCTTGAAAGCGTATTATTAACAAATTCAGCAGTTACTGTAAGCGTTGTTGTTCCAGTAGAAGCAGCAAGTGAAGTTGAACCAAGAGCTACGGTAAATTTAATATTACCTTTAGTTGCTGTTAATCCAGAAACATTTCCACCACTTAAAGTTAAAACTGGTGTCGAAAGTTTAGCTTTTAATGTTCCCGTATTTTTAACTGTTAAAGTAAATACAATCTTATCACCTGGTTGCTGGAAACTAGCATTTAATGTCGCACTTTGGGCACTTGGATAAGTAATACTTCCCGTTGGAGCCGCAGCGCCAGAAAGACCTGTCGTTGGAGTGATAACTCCAGTTCCACTAGTTTTCGTCGTATCAAAACCAACATTCCATGATGAGGTAACATTAGCTGTACCGGTAACATTTAATAACGTTGAAAAAACCGCATAGCCAACGGCCATCACTAATACAATTGCCAGTAAACCACCTATTAATATGTTTTTGTTGTTCATTTTCTTCCTCCCTATATTTTATTTGTAGGCAAATTCTCCTTTACCTTTATTTCATAATAACATATTTATTCTTTTTTATCCCTCAGTTTTTGTTAAAAAAATTAAAAATTTCAAACATTTGTCAAATATTGTCAACTTTAATCAAGCATATCAACCAAAACATCAAGTCTATCGATAACCGGATAACCTTTACCATCCATATCTAAATCAAACCGGATTCCGTAACCCCCAGCAGCTTCCCATTCTTTTAAATTATGGACATAATCATCAACTAGCACTGCCCCTTCAGCTTTTAACATTTCGGTTTTGGAAATTGACTTAGGGACAGGAATGATGGTAATATCGCGAAAATGCTGACGAATTACTTTCACTTTTTCCTCAATTTCAGCTAAAGAATTCACATGAGTTAAAATGGCTACATTAAATTTTTGACTGTTGATAATTCTCGCAATACAGCCCCAGCTATCATTTATGGCTGAGCTATTTTTTAATACTTTAGCCCAATTTAACTGTTGATAAAAGCGTTTACAACTATTATAATCTTTAAGATCAATACCTTTTTGTTTTAAGATTTTGTAAGTGATTTCTATCGTGTTCATAATTACCCCATCAAAGTCGATATATAAGTTTATCATATTTACCCTCCTAGCTTCTATTCTGATTATACTCACCGAATAAACGTTTGCCAATACAAAAAAGAAATTATTGTAAATGCTCAACAATTTCTTTAAATTTTTCACCTCTTTGTTCAAACGATGAAAATTGATCCCAACTGGCGCAGGCGGGACTAAGTAAAATGGTATCCCCTGCCTCGGAAATATTATAAGCATATTTCACTGCTTCTTCCAAATTTTCTACAACTGTAACTTCAATCGTGCGACTTTGACAGTATTCAGCAATTTTATTTTTGGTTTGTCCATAACAAATTACTTGTTTAACTTTATCCATATGCCCATCTAATTCGTCAAAACTTTGACCGCGATCAAGACCACCTAGTAATAAAATAACTGGGTTATCAAAAGCAGACAGCGCCACTATTGTTGATTTGTTATTGGTAGCTTTTGAGTCATTGTAAAATTCTCGATCATTTATTCGTCTAACAAATTCAATGCGGTGTTCTACGCCACCAAAATTATCTAGGGCTTCTTTAATTATGTCATTACTAACCCCAAACTGTTTCGCCACCATAATAGCGCACATTACGTTTTCATAATTGTGCCTACCTTTAATACGAATGTCGCTTAATTCACAAATGTTTTCAGCTTGATACCAAATTTTATCATCTTTAATATAACAATCTGCGTTTTCGTTTAAACTATTAAAATATAACTTAGTGGATGGAATGTTTTTTGTTTTAGCTATGACCTCTGGATCATGGCCATTTAAAATGGCTATATCTTTTTTAGTATGATGATTAAAGATTTTTAATTTATTATTTTTATAGTTATCGTATGTTCCAAACATATCTAAATGAACTTCACTAAAATTAGTTAAAACACTAATATCTGTTTTAAAGGTGTCTAAATCAGCTAATTGATGACTCGAAACTTCTAAAACTAAAATATCCCCAGTTTTAACTTTGGATAATAGATCACAAACGGGAATACCTAGATTCCCCCCCACGTGGACTGGTAAACCAGCTAGTTTCAAAATTTCATAAGTGATATAAGTCGTCGTTGTTTTACCGTTTGACCCTGTAATACCAATTACTTGCACTTTTTCTGGTAATAATGTATAAGCTATTTCCATTTCGTTAATGACTTTAATTCCTAATTTTTTAGCTTTCTGGACGGTTTCATTATCGGCTCTAATGGCTGGGTTTTTGACAACATAATCGAATTTTTCATCTAATAATTCAGCTTGATTATCGGTAATTACAACATTAATGCCTAAACTTTCTAATTCTCTTATAAGCTCATAGTCATCACATTTTATATCGGTTAATAGTACATGAGCTTCTTTGCAAAGTAATTTACTTGCAGCTACTCCACTTCGGCCCATTCCTAAAATAAAAATATTTTTGTTTTTATACATATTTCTCACCTTTCATTGATATATTCTCTAAAAAGAACTTCTCTTAAAATTATATCACATTTCGTCTATATTTTTGACAAAATAAGGAAAATTATTTATCCGCGAGGTTTTCTATAATTTTTATTCATAACCAAAGATGAATTTAACTTCTTATTTTTTCTTAATTGATTTAAGTTAAAAAAACGTGTATAATATCTAGCATTGAAAGAGGGATAAGCTGTGACTAAGAAAAATCTAAATCAACCAGTTAATAATTGTTGTTTACTATATAATGAACATGCTTCAGGATTTAAAGTTAAACAATTAAATCGTATTGTAAAAATGGCTAACAAGCACGGATACCATATTACCCCTATTGCTACTAAATACCCAGGATATATCGAAGAAGCAATAAATAATCTCAATACTAAATATGATTATATTTTCACTATGGGTGGCGATGGAACGGTTGGTGAAGCTTATCGTGGTTTTGCAAACCTCCAAGAAAATGGATTAAAACAACAAGCTATATATGCGCATATTCCTAGTGGGACTACAAATGATATGGGCAAAAACACCGGGGTCTTTCGTTATTTCCCTTATCTTTCACTGCAAAGGCTTTTAAAAAAAGGGACCGTCGCCGAAAGAGATATTTTAAAGGTTAATAATACGCCTATTGCTTATATTGCAGCTACTGGTATTGTTGCTCCGGTGACTTATCTTATCGATGATACTGATGAAAAAAAAGACCAAGGTACTCTCAGTTATATTAAATATGGTATTAAAGCCTTTTTCCAAGATCCTGAATTATGTCACAATATTTTGAAAAAACCTTATCAATTATCTTATCAAATTGGCCAAGAAACTAAGAGTACTGACGGTATTTTAGTGGCTATTTTTAGTGCCAAATCGTTCGCTCATTTAGATATTGACCCCACTGCCGATATGAATGATGGCAAATTTGAAGTTGTAATTGTTAGAGATTTAAAGGATCTTTTTCGAATGCTTGGCCACTGTTTGTTTTTATTTCCAAGAGGGGTTACTAAACTAAAAAATACTATTTCTCTATCAACTAAAGAAATTACAATCCACTTTGATAGGACTCCTTTTTATTCTACCAATTGTGATGGGGATAAAGCTCTTTTTGCGCCTAGCCAAAAACTCCAAGCCGATATGAAACATAAAATTAAACAATTAGTTTATAAATAAACTATTTTTAAAACCAGTACTGTTTAAATACTGGTTTTATCATTTATATTTTTAGTTAATTATATATGGATCTAAAATCGTGCCAGAGCCAGTTAAAATAATATTGGATTTCACATAAACAACTGGAAGCACACTATTATAATCTTTGTTATCATAGGTAAGATAACCACCATTATCAACGCTCCAAGTATCGGCTTCGCTTCCAGAAACGGGTGATAAGGTCCAATAACTTGTAACATTAGTTAAATAATTGTCATTTTTACATGGATGATTAGTGTTATTGACACTACCAGTATAGACGTTAGTACAGTTACTATCAAGGCTGGATTTTATAAAGTCAGTCGCTTGAATCAGACCTATCTTGCCTTTCCACGTATTAGTTTTAGCATTGACCACATCTTCTGCTATGGTTTGCTTACTACTAGCACCTTGGACTCCCACATTAAAACTATGTTCCGTAATTTGTCCTTTAGCTTCGTCACTTAGGCTCATATAATATATCTCGTTTAAATATTTATTTAAATAGGCTTCATCTGCTGGTAAATTATAAGTCAAGCCACTACCTATAATTTGGGCCATTTGGGTGATATTTTGGCCATTGGCGTCTAACATTGTATTTTGACTACCCCACACATTACAGCCAGCATAACTATTTTCATCAGAAGCATATCCACAATAGTCTGTATTTATCATGCTATACCTAGTGTTATCTATGTTATTATATATTTTTCCCATACTTGGCATATTGGAAATATATGCAAAATCGAAAGGGGCTATATTAGTTTGAATTGGGGTGCCACTGCTTATACTATAAGCTGGCATATTATTTAAACTTTCACTTTTGATTATTTTAAGGGTATTATCGGCTTCAATACTAATAATTCGCCAGTTTTCACCATTAAAGCTAATATAATTATCTGGATTAGCCCCACGGTACACATATCTTCCGGTTTCTGTTTTATCGGCATATAGTCCTGCTTCATTTGTTACTGTTAAAGTTTTTAAATCATTAATGGTCATTAGAGTATTGGTGCGCTTTACACTTGTAGCTTGACTATACTCTAAAGTTGCAGTTAAATTGCCTATTTTATTTCCAGGATCACTGGTAATACTATTATCGTAACTTACTTTAACGATTAAGACTGAAGTAGCACCGGCTTGTAAAATATCGCCTTCTATTAAGCCTGAGCTTTCAAAACGGATCGCTGGATTTTCTGTATCACTTAAGGTAATTTTATCTAATTGAGCATTTACGCTGCCTAAATTAGTGACAGTAATATCATATGTAATACTATCACCTGGACTTACTAAATGTGCTTTAAATGTAGCGGTTAGGCCATCCCACACCGGATTACCATTATTGCTAGCATTACCAACTATATTCCGGCTTTCTACATTAGTTATTTTTACATCCCAATTACTGGAAATATTGGTAGTTCCTTTAATATTAAGGATATTACTAAAAGCAGTATACCCTACTACCATAAATAATATAGCCGCACATAAACTCCCTATAATTACTTGTTTTTTATTCTTACCGCTCATAAATCCACCTTAAATCTATTATCTTCAAACACTGCCTATTATTATTTTAATTATATCTAAATATTTGATATAAATCAAGCTCATATCTGGCATTTCTGATACTCCGAAGTTTGAAAAAATTATTGTTCAAACTAATTGGTCTTTCTAAATTATATTTGCATAATAAAAACTAAGGTTTTGTAAGATGAGAAGAGAATAAAACAATAAACCTTAGTTTTTTAGAGTCTTTTTATGCTTCTTATTTATACTTTTTTATGATACTTCTTCAAGTTGCCATTTTTGAGCATTAGTTTGATTACAAGTAGAGGCTTGTATATTCGTTTTAGAAACTATCCCAGCCCCGGCTACCTCTAAACAAAGTCCCGTACCGTTTTTTAAATAATAATATTCATTACCAGTATCTACTAATTTCCAATAGAAATCTTCTTCATCTAAAAATTCGTAAAGTTCGGCATTGGCACCAGAGACAATATTCGAAGGTTGCCCATATAAATCAATTACAAACTGACTTGAAATTGATGTTTCAAAAGCATAATCAATAACCCCATTTATCATTCGTTGGAGTTTAACATTCCATTTTTGAGCTGCAACATTACCATATGTTTCCCACAATTGAATATTTGTTGCATTTGCAGCTGTACCTCCAGTGACATCTAAAACACCTGTGTCATTTATACCTGTTTTTATAGCATAACTTTTTCCATAATTAAAAGTAAAATTAGATTTAGTATCTTTTATCAAAGAAATATCGCCATGAATATCACCATTAAAATTATTATAAAAAGCAATATCAGAACTATTACCATTAATAGTGCCACCGCTTAAAACTATTTGACTACCACTAAAATCAATGCCTCCTCCCCCGGCATTAGCACTATTGTTAGTAATCATACCACCTGACATATTAAAAGTAGAGTTGTCCCGAAGCATAATACCACCGCCTAAATATAGAGCTTTATTACTATTGATAATGCCACTTTTCAAATAGCAATCAGCATAAATGCTACAAAAAACTCCGCCAGCATAATTTGCTTCATTATTAATTATACTGGCTCCATCAATAACCAAAACACCTCGATTAGAAGCTGTGCCATCATCAATTCGAATACCACCACCATGCCAATTATTAGAAACTCCATTTTTTATAGTTGCACCGTCAAGAAGATTGGTCGTAGTTCCTGCATCAGCAAATAAAATTCCACTACTAGCTGAAATATTATTTCCGTCTAACGTTATATTTTTAAATGTAGTATTTCCTGATCTAAGATGTATAAATTGCTCCGTCAAATTGCTTCCTCTAATTATAGAATTAATATTTCCTGAAGTGCTATAACTCGTAAGGGTAATGTTTTTATTTGTATCAAATGTTGTTGTCGTAGTTGGGGTTATATTATTCATTATATAGATCGTGGAATCTGTAG
>CALVJP010000071.1 GCA_944332215.1 uncultured Bacilli bacterium | reverse complement strand
ATCCTATTGTTTTATTTATTAATTCTTCTTGATTTTTATTGGGATATAACCTAAAGACATAACCTTTTAATATTTTCATGACCTCACCTCTACAAATATCTTAAAACAAACAAATGTTTTTGTAAAGGTTTTTTTTGATTTTCCCATTTTTAACTTTCCTTATATATAAAAAAGATTGTATGATTGGACAAATCATGGCATGCGAAAAAAAACTAGGTCTGGACCTAGGAGGTTACTTTGATGTTGACGCTAATTCTGGGTAGAAATGATCTTCCCACTTATATAATATTATGTTAATACAATATTTTCAACGCTACTGTGACTTACCCCAGAATACTTATAACCGGACAGTTTTTCAAACTAACAAAAATAACTCAGCCATCCTCTAAGTCGTTTTGCTTCTCACAATTGAAATAAACAACCAATTCTGATATTCTTAATAGTAGAAATAACAAAAAAGAATAGAGGTTGGTTGTTTATGTATAAAGTATATAATACTCAAGAAAATATTGCAAGTGAAATTAGAAAATTTTTATTAAATGTTAATCCTAATTTTAGAAAAACTCAGTTTAATATTATTCCCTACATCTTCATTGGCTTAATTTTAGCTGAATCTTCCGTAGCTAGCGATATTGTTAAAAAACTAAAAGGTAATTTTTCTTTAATTCAGCTTGATTCTGTTATTAGAAGAATTAAAAGATTTTTTAAAAATAAACTCTTTTCTCCTTATGATTTCTATGACCAAATTATTAGATTTGTTATCTCTAACTATAAAGCTAAACATTCTGATAACAGAATTCATATTACTTTTGATCATATGTTTTCTCATAATAATTATACTGTTTTTATGATTTCTATGCGTATTGGCAAACAAGGCATTCCTCTTTGGTTTAGGTGTTTTAAAGGCAAAGATGACTCTGATGCCTTTAAACTTTCTTTATTAAAAGATGGTATTTCTTATGTCTCTTCTTTATTTGATTCTTCTTTCAACCTTATTTTCCTTGCTGATAGGTGGTTTAATGATACTTCTTTAATGTCTCATATTGATTCTTTAGGCCATACTTTCTGTATTAGGCTTAAAAAAAATATTAAAGTCCTCGTGTATGATAAAAAAGAAGGTCATATGGTTTGGAAATTTTTAGATGAATTATTTGCCTATAAATATCATTCTAATTTATTTAATGATATTTTCCTTACTGAAAATAAATTTAAAGTTAATATTGCTATTAGTAAAACTATGGATGTTAAAGAATCTTGGATTATTGTTACTAATGGCCCTGCTAATAGAGCTATTAAAGATTATGGTTACCGTTTTGGCTCTATAGAATGTTTATTTAAAAATCAAAAATCTAATGGCTTTTTCATGGAATCTGTGGTCAAAGCTGACATAGATTATTTTACTTCTATGTACTCTATTATTTGTTTTGCTTCTCTTTTTCTTACTATTGTTGGTGCTGATTTTTCCAAAAACAGACGATGTTACAAACAAATTAAAATTACTACTCATAAAATGTTTAATGAAAATAATCGTAAAATTAAAAAAAGAGTTTTATCTTTATTCAATGTTGGGCTTATTCTCTTTAATATGGCTTTTAACTCCCCCAAATATATCAGAATTCCTTTTTCTTTCAAACTTTATGACATCTAAATAAATTTTTTTAATTTATCATTGCCATTTGTTTTTATCGTGCATTAATTTATTGAAATCACGGAAAATTTGGTTAAATTTCCGTGATTTTTATCTTTTTTTCTCATTTTTTCTAAAATTTTATTTAAAAATACCTAAAATCGTACACTTCTGGCCGCTATTTTATGACTTCTTTTCCCTTATTTTTCAAGCTCTTTATTAAAACTGTCCGTTAATCAGCCAGAATAAATGGATCAGATGAAGTCCCCACTCCGCCTACAATTTGTGTTTCTGATGTTAGATAAAGGACTGGCCGCACGCCAATCGCACCGTTGAGGTAGACGTAGTCGAAGACATTGCCCATACTGCTCACAGCGAACGCATAGTGGCTCTCATTGGCTTCGGGGGCCTGTGTCCATTGAGCTTTACTACTATTATACAAATAGTCATTATTCTTACAATCAGTAACACCTGAGTCATTCCAACTACTTAGCGTTGTTGCTAAACAGGATTCTTGACTGGTTGTACTTCCTCCTGCTGTTGCATACCCATAATCACTTGGGTATATTAGGCCTATTTTTTGGACTGTACTTGTTGGATTGCCACTATATACACTGTCACTTCTTTCAACATCATAATATCCACTCGCGGTTAATGTTCGAAAGTTACCATTTGTTGGCCCACCCAAGTAAAATGTACTTTCTTCTATCATAGCCTGTGAGGCTTGGTCTATACTGTTATAGTATGTTCCATTTAAATATGTTTGTAATGTACTTCCTTCCCAGTTATTCCATTTCTTTCCTTCTTGCTGCACATAATTCCAATAAAATCCGCTACTGGTTCCTATGGTTACTTCGTTATCGGTTTCTACTGGTGTTAATAATTCGTTTCTGACGATTTTTACTTTACCATCAACTATGCCAATAATCCTCCATAACTCGTTATTAAACTCTACATAGTTATTTGGATCAGCCCCATAATATCGGATATTTCCTTTATCATCTGTATATATTTCTTCGGGATTACTTTCTACTAATGCGGTTATTTTAGCTAAAGCTGTATTTCCTCCACTTGGGGTACTACTACTTGCTTGACTATAATCTAAAGTTACAGTTAATTCACCTACTTTATTTACAGGATCACTACTTACATTAATATCATAACTTACTTTAACATTTAAAGTCGTATTACTTCCCGCATTTAAAATATCACCCTCAGTTAAACCTGATGTTTCAAACTTTATAGCCGGATTATTTGTATCACTTAAAGTTATCTTATCTAACTTAGCATTTAATGTTCCCTCATTACTTACAGTTATTTCATAAGTAATACTATCTCCAGGACTTACTAAGTTTGTATTAAAGGTAGCTGTTA
>CALVJP010000070.1 GCA_944332215.1 uncultured Bacilli bacterium | reverse complement strand
TAAGCTCATATATACCTCCATAAACTAAATTATCATTATTTTTATCGTCTTCTTTTATTATTGTATAAAGTAATACTACTATAGTTAAAAATATTACTACTATTGCTATATAAATAATATTTTGATATATTTTTTCACTTTTTCTTTCAATAGTATAAGGCGATTTTATTTTATTTTCTTGTTTACTTTTACTTTCTTTTTTTATATCATCTAAAGATAACTTTGAGGTATAATCAAATAAATATTCATTAAAATCATCAACAATTTCTTCTTTATTCAATCCTAAATATTTAGCGTAATCTCTAATAAAATATTTTAAATTAAATACATCTTGAAAATGTTCTACATTACCATTTTCTATATCTGTAATTTGTGAGGCAGATATTTTTAAATCTTCAGCTGCTTCTTCAACAGAAACTCCTATGCTTTCCCTAGCCTCTTTTAATTTTTCACCTATTTCTTTCATAAGTCACCTCATAAATAAAAAAAATAATACTTATAAGCCATGTTCTGTACTCTAAATAGAGCGACAAACATCTATCTACCAATAAATTGGTTCTAAATAAAGTTTAATTCCCTTATTTAAACTCCCCTACCATAATTTGGGTTTCTTGCTTGTGGGGTTTACCGCGTTTCATTCTTCTATTACTAGAAGCATCGTTTCTGTGGCACTTTATATCTAATCTAATCCTTATAGGACTATTTCGATGCCGTTAGGTTAAAACCTACCATAGGTTATTTTTTCCCTACGCACAATCACTACTACCATCTCAGGATAGTGCAAGCATGGACTTTCCTCTACATCAAATGCAGCGTTTGTCAAGTATTATTCTTTACCATATATAATTTTTTCTAAGTTAGATAATCTTTTTAAAACATCGACACTATTACTTCCAGAATCACTATCAGCGTTTTCTTTTAAAATATCTAATTTCATTTTCAAACTTCTAATTTCTTGTTTTAACTTCATATTATCATTAGTTAAATCTCTTATTTCGTTAGAAAGTTCTTTATTAATAGCCATAAATTCTTCATAATCACGCATGATTATATCTAAGAATTTGTCCACCTCTTGTGGACGATAACCCCTTGTATCCAACTTAAATTCTTTTTCAAATATATCTTTAACGGTCAACATTATTCGATCTTGATACATCTAATATCACCCAAATAGATTATATAACAAAAAAGGATATTTTGTCAACCAAATTATTTTCTTATATTTTTAAAATAAGTCGCCAATTTGATGTATTTAATATCCTCTATCATATTATTAAAAATGCCTTCTATATGATCCATAATCTCACCTATTTTTATTAAACCATACATATGTAAATAATGCATTAAATTCGACAAAACATGTCAAAATTAGTTTAAATTATTTTATAAATATAGTATAATAATAATGGTGAGATAGATGAATTATCCAAACGGTATTAAAAAAACATTTAAAATAAGTGCTAATAACCGTGGTATGACTTTAGAACAAGAATTAAATGATACTAACCTTTATTATCGCAATAATGATATGGCTGTTATTTATAAAAAGCCTACTCCTATTACAATCAATAAAGTAGATTATAAAAATAGAAAAGATGCAGTCATAAAAGAAGCACACTTTATGACACCTTCAACTACTGATTATAATGGAATATATAAAGGTAAATATATTGATTTCGAAGCAAAAGAAACAAGAAAAAGTTACTTTCCTCTAGCAAATATTCATACTCATCAAATAGAACATTTAAAAAAAATTAAAAAATGTGGTGGAATCGGATTTATCATCGTTAGATTTATACTTGATAACGAAACATATTTGTTAGAAATTGACAAATTAGAAAATTTTTTAGATAATAATAAGCGTAGATCTATTCCAAAAGAATATTTTATACAAAATGGTTATTTAATAAAACAAGGATATAACCCATACTTAGATTATTTGAAAATAATAGATGTAATTAAGGAGAGATAAAAATGAATAAATTTTTTAAGAAAAATAAAAAAATAATTATTGCCGCTTTAATTAGTTTAATAATTTTAATTGTAGGATCATTAACAATAAGTTTTGTTCCAACTATATTATTAATGTTATTTATAGGAATGATATATTTCTTTGTAACTAAGAAAAAAAAGAAAAAAACAAGTAAAATAGAGATATTTAAATCATTTATGATTTTTTGTTTCTCTTTTGCTATATTTTGTTTAATTTTAGGAATTTCATTTGGGGCTTATATAATTACAACAGCACCAAAATTTACTGAAGAAAAATTATATAATAAAGATGCTTCTATATTATATTTATCAAATGGCGAAGAATTTGCTAAAATCGGTGATGAATTAAGAGAAAAAGTTACTTATGATCAGTTATCTCAATCTTTGATTGATGCAATTATTGCTACAGAAGATTCAAGATTTTTCCAACATAGTGGTGTTGACTTACCAAGATTTTTAAAAGCATCTTTCACCCAACTTTTAGGTAAAGGTGGGGGGGGAGCTTCAACTCTAACTATGCAAGTATCTAAAAATGCATTTACATCAACAGAAGCTGAAGGTATTGAAGGTATCATTCGTAAATTTACAGATATTTATGTTTCAGTTTTTGAAATTGAAACACATTATACTAAAGAACAAATAATCGAATTTTATGTCAATTCTAATAATTTAGGAAGTAGAAATCGTGGTGTTGAACAAGCAAGTCAAGATTATTTTGGGAAAAGCGCTAGTGAATTAAATGTTGCTGAAGCCGCTATGATAGCAGGACTTTTCCAAGCTCCTAATGCTTATAACCCTTATCTTTATCCGGATGCT
>CALVJP010000069.1 GCA_944332215.1 uncultured Bacilli bacterium | reverse complement strand
ATTTTTGTTAAATCATCTTTATTTTTAACCTCATCATAATAAGGTTTCGTAATACTTTGAAAAGTCAGTTCACTTTGATATTTAGGAGTTAAAATCTTATTAGCTTCCGCATTTCCAAACACAAAAGCGTTCCCGATATAATAGTCTTCAATTTTACTGCCCCCTTTAGTTAAAAAGTTTTTTCCATGAAATTCTGGTAAAGGGGATACTAATGCTTTTAAACCCTTTCTTAAAAAAGCAGGTAATTTGCGGTATTTCAAAAGCAAATCATCTTCCTTATAAAATGGATAGCCTCCAAATAATTCATCCGCGCCTTCACCTGATAAAACCACTTTAACATACTTACTGGCCAAATTTGATAAAAAGTAAAGCGGAACAGCCGACAAATTAGCTGTAGGCTCATCAGCATAATATTCTACCTTATCCAAACTTTCAAAAAAGTCATCCGCATCGATTAATTCACTAATATTTTCAATATGTAAAATATCTGATAGTTCCTTGGCATAAGGCACTTCATTAAAATTTTGGTAATCAAAACCGACTGAAAAAGTTTTATCTGGTTTTAAATAAGAAACCACATAAGAAGAGTCAATACCGCCAGATAAATAAGCTCCAATGGGCACATCACTGATTAAATGAGTATCAATTGATGAAGTAATCGTCTCATCAATTTCTTTAACTAATTCATCAAAATCAGCATTTTGGCGTTCAAACTTAATTTGATAGTATTTGCTTACTTCTAACTTATCATTTTCCAGGTCATATTTAAAATAATGGCCCGGTAATAATTTAAATACTCCTTTAAAAAAAGTTTCTTCTAAGACTGAGGTTTGAAAAGTTAAATAAGGCTTTAAAGCTTTCTTATTAACTTCTCGAATAAAATCAGAATGATGTAAAAATGATTTAATCTCAGAGCCATACATAAAAGTCCCATTCATGCGGGTATAATAAAATGGTTTTTGGCCAAAGTGATCACGAGCCCCAAATAAAGTTTTATTTTTTTTATCCCAAATAACAAAGGCAAACATCCCGCGTAATTTATCAAGTAAGTGCGGGCCATATTCTTCATATCCATGTAATAAAACTTCAGTATCAGCATTGGTTTTAAAGAAATGGCCTTTGTTAATTAATTCTGTTTTAAGGTCTTTAAAATTGTATATTTCCCCATTAAAAGTAATAACCATGCTGTCGTTTTCATTAGTCATGGGTTGTTTTCCCCCTTTTAAATCAATTATAGATAAGCGGCGAAAACCCATGGCAATATTTTCATCAGTATAATATGCTTCATCATCTGGGCCACGATGAATAATCGCATCAGTCATGGCTTTAATATCTTTTTTTTCTTTTTTATTTATAAATCCGCAAAAACCACACATAAGTCACGTTTCCTTTCTAATATTTTTGAAAAAAGTTAATGCTTTGTCCTTAAAAGTTTAATAAATTTGTCCATTATTTCTTTGGTGGATAAAGCTTAAATAATTTATAATCTTTTAAATAAATTCGGATACTCCAAAATTTGCGATATAAACTATTATCATGTTTATTTAATAAAGTATAACTATATTTTTTGTTTTTTATTAATTGTTTAGCTAAAGCAAGTACATTTTGGTTATAAACATATTTTTTTAATAAACTTTTTGGTGTTCCTAGCCAAAGATGGTTATTATAATTATAAACCGTTTCTTTATCTAAATTTAAAATCCAATCTTCGATTAAATACTTAGCTAAATTACAGCCAGATGCGGTTACAAAAAAACTACTTCTTCCTTGCCTAATATTGATTTCAAATAATTTATATTTATGATCACGATAGTCATATTTTAAATCAAAATTAGCATAACCAATGTAACCAATATCTTCAAGAAAGTTTTGGATTTTAGTATATATTTCCTGATTACCCTCAGCAATGATCGCTTTATAGTTGCCAATACCATAAGGCGTGTGTTCTTCTAGGATACAATGACCTAAACACATCATTTTAACTTGGCCATTTTTATTAGAGTAAGTGTTTAAAACCCACATACTATCATCGTCTCCAGGAATAAAATCTTGCACAATAATATGGGCTTGATAATTAGATTGATAAATCATGTTGATAACTTTTTTTAATTCAATTATGTTATGTACTTCATAACTTTTTTCTTTACCTGGAAAATCTACTTTGGAATATTCCGTACTACTAGCTGGTTTGACGGCCATGGGAAAGTCAAAAGGAATATTTAAATTTTGGTAGTTTTCTAAAGTGACAATATAAGTTTTTGGGTAATCTAAATTATATTTTTCACATATTTGATAAAATGATTCCTTATTTTCCAGCTTCTCTTTTAATGCTTTACTCATAAAAGGTAAAATATAATTTTTAGCTAACTGTTTTTGATAACGAACAATTAAATCCGTATACCACTCTGCACATGATAGTAAAATTAAATGCTCATAATCTTGATATTCTAAAGCGATGTCTTGCATGGCCTTAATAAAGGTTTCATCATCATCTAAATTATCAATTATTTTAACAGTTACAAATTTACTTTTACTTGTTTCTTTTAAAGCCATTTTGCCAACACTTAAAGACTTAACGCCATATTCTTCGTAAAATGATCTTGCCATGCCATAAGCATTAGCATCGGTGCCTAAAATAACTGGTAAAAATTTATTTTTCATGCTATCACCTTTATTAATTATATAATATTTTAAGGAAGAACGCAAATGAAAAAAAGTGTCAAGTAAATGAAAACTATTTTTCAAAGAAAGTGTAAAAATCTAAAAAATTTGTGTACATTTTTTTATCACTGTGCTATAATAAGTTGCAGGTGATTGGAAATATGTTCGAAACTATTAAGACCACGCTGTCAACTAATGAAAATCTCTCCGAAGAAGTTAAAAATGATATTTTAGAGTTAGTTAAAATCTTTCAACAAAAGTTTGCCAACATTGATTTAACTAATCTTAATGAACGCTTAAAAAATCTAGTCATCAAACGGGAAAGTATGTATTTAGTCAAACAACCATGCAAATACAACCCATTTACCAATGAAATTCTCATTAATCTAGGCCGCTTTGAAGAGTGCGATGCCAAACATTGGCTAATGCACTGTTTACTAGGCATTATTACCGCTAAAGATAGTTACTATGGTTTTAATAATGAGGATGATAGTCTTATCGCTTTAAATGAAGGTTACACCGAAATTATAACCAACTATTTAGTCGGTGATGTCGAAGAAAATTTCTTTACTGATGAAATAATTATGACTAATCTTATTAGCAAAATAATCGGTGAAGAAACTTTGTACAATGCTTATTTTACCAATGATTCTAAAAGTATAATAAGGGCAATGATTGAAGCGGAGGAAAAGTAGTATGTTAAAAACCAATGAAGAAATGAATCAACATTTTGTTAATAGAAATGATAAAGATATAATTGATTTGCAGTGGAGTTTAGCCACTGATCATCCAGAACTTATTAATGATTATAGTTATTGCTTATATGCTGATCAAACATATTTTACTGATCGTATTCCTGAAGCTAAAATTGCTGAATTTAAAAATTTTCTAGCTGAAGTGACTCAAACAGTTTACAAACCAGATGAGTCTGCTAAAGATACTGGTAAAGCTCGTTTATAATACTAACTACGGTTAGTTCAGACTGTTGACAAATAACTTTTGTTAATAGTCTTTTAAATTGCAATAAAATAATGTATAATGTTAATGTAAGGATGCTTATTTTATCCAAAATTTAAGCTTACTATCCTTACTTTTTTTATGAA
>CALVJP010000068.1 GCA_944332215.1 uncultured Bacilli bacterium | reverse complement strand
ATGATAATCTCAATTTAGTTTTGCACGTTTTTTGGCAAAACCTCTTTTGCGTGTCATAATTTAATCAATTTCATAATTATATTACCACTTTTATTCAAAATTGCCAAGAAAAAAGTACAAATTTTATCAACTAAAACTTGCACTTTTTATTTTTCTGATGAATTTACATTTTACTTTTGAAATTCACCAAAAACAATTTTATACTGTGTCATTAAAACATATCATTTTTGATTTCTCACATATATTATGATGAAAGGAGTTTTGTTATGGAAGATAACCTATTAACTCCACTTGGTACTGGTGCCAAGCAAATGATCGGTTGCGATGCACCATTTTGCCAAACCAATAATGAAGATGCCCATTTTATTATTAGTAATGATAGCTTATCTAATAGTACGATAGTTGGCACAGCTATTATTAATGACTGTGAAACTTGTATTAAAATTGCCATCAGAGCTTGTATTAAATTATGTAAGGGGGGTAATATTATTGCCCAGACAAGCACCAATACCTGTGGTAATTATCAATTTACGGGTTTAGAACCGGGAGTTTATACCTTAATTGGCTATCGTAAAGGCCTATGCCCAGTTAGAAAATGCCTTGTTATTAATGAGGCTAATAGTATCTATATGTTACACCTCTTATTTGACCGTGACGAAAAAAATGACTGCTGTAAGTAGTCATTTTATCTTGGCTAAATAGTCCAGAATATAGTAGTAACAATTATCTAAAACTTCTTCTAATTCCGGCAAAGTAAACATTTTATAATTATTATGCATTTGTGCATCTTTGGTAATCAAGCCATTAATTTTGGCAATTATTTTTTCTAAGTCATTATTGGTAATGAGAAAATTTAAATCTTGTAGATAATCCGTGGTTTTTTGGGAAAGTTTAACAATATTTCCTAAACGTTTATCCAAGATAAGTTGATCGCCAAATTTATGAAAGTCATCCTGTTTAATTTGCCAAGGCGTCAGCGCGAAAGAGACCGTACCGTCATTTAAAATCGCCCCTTTTTTATCATCTTTGATAATTATATGTTGTTCATGAGTATAATTGTTAAAATAAGCATCTGTTAATAAATGTACAAAATAGCCCATAATAATAGGATTTTTCATTTTTGCCTGATAATTTGCTAAAAAACTTGTTAGAGCAATTTGACCTTTTCCTGAGCTATAATGAGTAGTCTGATGGCCAACTGCTTTAGAAACATTTTTGATAATAAAACCATTCATGGCATCAGGAATAACATTACCAATAATAAAGTCATCACCAAGTTTTAATTTTTTATTAAGTTTATTTGCTAGGGCTATATGAACAGGCCAAGAGGGCATAGAATCACATCCTTTATGAAAATTATACCACATAAATAGGCGATAAAAAACTTGAATAACGAAATTAAATATGCTAGAATAATAAAGAAATTACTCATTTTACATTTTTTGTGAAATTTTTTATTCAAAATACTTGTCAAAATTCATAAAATAAGGTATACTTATAAAGTCAAATGTCAGATGGGCCTGTAGCTCAGTTGGTTAGAGCACACGCTTGATAAGCGTGGGGTCGCAGGTTCAAGTCCTGCCAGGCCCACCATTTTATTTGGTCCGTTGGTGAAGCGGTTTAACACACATGCCTTTCACGCATGCACTCACGGGTTCAAATCCCGTACGGACTACCAAATATTGTTTTAAAATAATTGATATAAATACTGAGAAGTGGAAGAGTAATATTAAGCGTTTATTTAAAGCAAGCTAGGATGATGAGAGCTAGTAATAAATCTAATATGAAAAACACCACGGAGTAATTTATCTGAAATAATAGTAAGATAAGTCGGCTGTAATCCGTTACCATATTATACGTTTCTTAAAGGAAACTATAAAGAGGTCATGTATATGACAAATAAGGTGGTACCGCGAATTACAGTTATTCGTCCTTATAATAAGGATGTTATGGCTGTTTTTTATTTATTTGCCTAATTAGCTCAGTTGGTAGAGCAAACGGCTGTTAACCGTTGGGTCGTAGGTTCGAGTCCTACATTAGGCGCCACTTATGCTCAATTAGCTCAGTCGGTAGAGCAAACGGCTGTTAACCGTTGGGTCGTAGGTTCGAGTCCTACATTGAGCGCCACTTATGCCTGATTAGCTCAGTCGGTAGAGCAAACGGCTGTTAACCGTTGGGTCGTAGGTTCGAGTCCTACATCAGGCGCCACTTTAACATTAATATGGGATAGCCCATTTAATATAGTAGGGTCGTAGGTCATAGTTCCTACTATCCTATTTTTTGTATAAGGAGGAATTTTCATGGCAAATGTAAAATTTACTAAAGAAATGGTTGACGATTATGCCGATAAACTATTAATCGGATTAACACCCGAAGAAAATCAAATGGTTTTAGATGAATTTGCGATCATCGATACCAATATTGATTTAATTAATGAAATTCCAAACATTGAAAGCGTCGAGCCAATGACTCATTGTTTGGATAATTTTATCTGTGATTTTCGCGAAGATGTGGTTGAAGAGTCAATACCAATCGATGAGCTACTAGCCAATTGTGATGAGAACGACGGTCAGGAAGTTGAAGTACCAAGGATGGTGGGATAATATGGAATATATGAATAAAAGCTTAAAAGAAATTCATGAGGCTTTAAAAAACGGAAACGTGACAAGTGCTGATCTGATCAAAGAATCACTTGAAAAATCACATCAACTTCAAGATAAATGTAATGCCTTTGTGACAATTTTAGACGAAGCTAAACCTTGTGAAGTTACCGATGACATTTTATCAGGTATTCCTTATGGTGTTAAAGATAATTATAGTACGAAAGGTGTGCTTAGTACAGGCTCTTCCAATACTTTAAAGGACTATGTGCCATTTTTCACCGCTACGGCGATTAGTAATCTTCAAAAACATGGAGCGGTTATGGTTAATAAAACCGTTTTAGATGAATTTGGAATGGGTGGTACGGGAACTACTGGTCATACTGGAATCGTCAAAAACCCTTGGGATACTTCCAGAATGTGTGCAGGCTCATCAGCCGGCAGTGCCGCTGCTGTAGCAGCTGGAGTTTATCCTTATGCCACTGGTAGTGACACGGGTGATTCTATCAGAAAACCAGCAGCTTATTGCGGAATTGTTGGATATAAGCCAACCTATGGAATGATTTCTAGGTATGGTTTATTTCCTTTTGCTAGCAGTTTAGACCATTGTGGGGTTTTAGCTCGTAGTGTAGAAGATGCCGCTTTAGTGACCGATGCCATGAAAGGTCAGGATCATAACGATATGACTAGTTGGGATTCTAAGGACATTAATTTATATCAATCTTTATCAGCTGATGTCAAAGGTAAAAAACTTTGTTATATTAAAGAAATATGTGATATTGCCATGTATCCTGATGCTAAGCCCGAATTAAAAGAACACCTAGCTAACTTTAGGCAAGTACTTCAAAAATGTCGTGATCTGGGAATGAAAATTGAAGAAGTTTCTGTTGATCATAAATTATTAGAAGCTATGCCCTCAGTTTATGTTGTTATTTCTTGTGCCGAAGCTACGTCAAATATGTCCAATTTAACTGGTTTTATCTTTGGACCACGTGCTGACGGAGAAAAATATGATGAAGAGATGAAAAACTATCGTACTAAAGGTTTTTCCCCATTAATTAAACGTCGTTTCGTAATCGGCTCTTATGTTTTGCAAGCTCAAAATAAAGAACGTTATTTCCATAATGCCCAAAGAGTTAGGCGTTTATTGGTAGATAAGTGGAACGAATTATTTAAAACGTATGACGCTGTCATTTTACCTGTTGGTAGTGGAACTGCTAAACCATTAGCAGGCTCCGCGGATATGCTTGATAAACGTACCCAGGCCTTAGAAGATCATTTGCAAATTGGTAATTTTGGTGGCTTTCCTTCCATTACCATTCCCGATGGCTTTATAAGTAATTTACCCGTGGCTTTGAATATCACCGGTAAATGTTATGACGATATTAATGTTTTGAATATTGCTTATGCTTTAGAAGCATCTATGGATTATAAAGGTCAAACCGTAGGGGAGGTCAAATAATGAAATATAAAGTATTAATCGGTCTGGAAATGCACTGTGAAATTAGTGAAACAAATACGAAAGTTTTTTCTTCGGCTCCTAATGAATATACTGATAAACCAAATACGAATATTAGACCAGTCGATATGGCTTTTCCGGGGACCTTACCAGTTGTCAATAAGGCAGCTGTTAAAAAAGCTTTAATGGCTAGTATGATTTTACATTGCCAGCAGCCTGAATATATTTATTTTGAAAGAAAAAATTATTATTATCCTGATTTACCAAAAGGTTTTCAGATTACCCAAGAGACAAAGCCGGCTCCCGTTGGTATTTATGGAAAACTAAAATTTGACGTTAATGGTGAAGAAAAAGAAGTTAGAATTAATAATTTGCATTTAGAAGAAGATGCTGCTTCAGCCGATCATTATGGCCGAATTTCTAAAATTAACTATAATCGAGCAGGGGTCCCATTACTAGAATTAGTTACTGAGCCAGATTTACATACAGCTGACGAAGCCGTAGCCTTTTTAGAAACTATGCGCTCAATATATCAGTACGCCGGTATTAGTGAGGCCGATAGTAAAAAAGGTCAAATTAGGTGTGACGTTAATGTTTCCATTATGGATAGTAATCAAGATGAAACCAATCCAGCTAATTGGGGAACAAAAATCGAAATTAAAAATGTCAATTCTTTTGGGGGCGTTCGTGATGCTATCAATTATGAAATTGAAAGACAAACAGACCTTAAAGAAAACGGTCAATATGCCGAAATGCAGCAACATACCAGAAGATGGGATGAAGAGTCCGGCACGACTATTTTCATGCGTAGTAAAGTCGATGCTATTGATTATAAATACTTTGTCGAGCCTAATATTCCAAAAATTAAATTAGATAAAAATTGGCTTGAACAAATTCGGCAAGAAATTCCAGCTTTAGCTAGTGAGCGCAAAGAAACTTATATCAATGAATATGGAATTACAAACTATGATGCTACTATTTTAGTAAAAGAAAAAGCCGTAGCCGATTTTTATGAGGAAACAATTAGCTTAGGAGCTGATCCTAAAAGTGCTTCTAATTGGGTCACCACTAATTTACTAGGCAGTTTAAACAAGTTAGATCTTACCATTAAAGAAATCGCTTTAACCCCAGCCATGTTAGTTGAATTAATTAATTTGGTTGATACTAAAGAAATTTCTTCAAAACAGGCTAAAGAAGTTTTTGCCCACTGTTTAACTAGTGGCCAAACACCAAAAGAAGTGGTGAAAGAAAAAGGCCTGATCCAAATGAGCGATACCGGTGAAATCGTGAGAATCGCTAACGAAGTTTTAGATGAACATCCTGATGTTATTGAGCAATATAAAAAAGGACGTACCAACGTGGTTGATTTCTTAGTTGGGCAAATTATGAAAAAAACCCGTGGTACAGCTAATCCAACCATAGCTAGAAGTACTATGGCTGAAGAAATAGCAAAGAGGTGATAAAAGTGAATAATAAATATCGTAATCATTATTGTGGAAAACTGACTGAAGCTGATTTAGGCAAAACCGTTAAAGTCGCCGGCTGGGTGGAAAATATTCGTGATCACGGCGGGGTTATTTTCCTAGATGTTCGTGATGAAACGGGCATTATTCAAGTTGTCAGTAATGATGATCACATTTTTGATGGCTTAACAAGAGAATCGACAGTAACTTTAGAGGGTATTATTCGTAAACGTGATGAAGAAACATATAATTCTAAAATTTTGACAGGGACTATTGAAATTTTAATTGAAGCTATTGAAGTCCTTGGTAAAGCCAAAAATGAATTACCTTTTGAAATTATCACTTCAACTAGTGTGAATGAAGAGGTTAGGCTTAAATATCGTTATTTAGATATGCGTAATAAAAAAGTACATGATAATATTAAGTTTAGAAGCGAAATTTTAAAATTTTTGAGAAACAAAATGGATGATCTTCATTTTACAGAAATTCAAACCCCAATACTTACAGCTTCTTCCCCAGAGGGAGCTCGTGATTTTATCGTTCCTTCCCGTAAATTTCATGGTAAATTTTATGCCCTCCCTCAAGCCCCACAAATTTTCAAAGAATTACTAATGGTTGGTGGTTTTGATCGATATTATCAAATCGCTCCTTGTTTTCGCGATGAGGATTGCCGAGCTGATCGTACTTTAGAATTCTATCAATTAGATTTTGAAATGGCATTTGTAGAAGAAGAGGATGTTTATAACATTGGCGAAGAGATTTTCTATGATTTATTTACGCATTTTTCCGATAGAAAAGTTTCCCCAAAACCATTTAAGCGGATAGCTTATAAAGAAGCTATGTTAAAATATGGTACCGATAAACCTGATCTTCGAAATCCATTAATCATCACAGATGTTAGTGCTATTTTTAAAGAAAGTGAGTTTAAACCTTTTAAAGGAACGACGGTCAGAGCTATTAAAGTAGATAATTTAGCTGGCAAATCAAATTCTTGGTTTAATGAAGTTGTTGATTATGCTAAAACTATTGGTATGCCTGGTATTGGTTATCTTTCATACCTCGAAGATGGCACTTTCAAAGGGCCCATTGATAAATTCTTAACAGAAGCTGAGCGCAAAGACTTAATCGATACTTGTGCATTAAAGCCTAACGGGGTTGTTTTCTTTATTGCTGATAGGAAACCTGATATTGCCTCTAAACAGGCCGGTTTAATTCGTACAGAGTTAGGTAAACGTTTAGATTTAATTGATCCTAACGTTTATGAATTTTGCATTATCAATGATATGCCATTATTTGAATATAATGAAGAAGAGGGCAAATACGATTTTGGCCATAATCCATTCAGTATGCCTCAAGGCGGAGCCAAAGCTTACGATGGACCAATTGAAGATATTTTAGCTTATCAATTTGATTTTGTTTGCAATGGCTTTGAAATGTCCTCAGGTGCTGTTCGTAATCACGATCTTAACCTTTTAATGAAAGGCTTTAATTTGGTAGGTTATACTGAAGAGATTGTCAAAGATAAATTTCAGTCACTTTATACTGCATTTCAATACGGTGTCCCACCTCATGCCGGGATGGCACCTGGTCTTGATCGCATTATCATGTTGTTAAGAGATGAGCCCAACTTAAGAGAAGTACAGGCTTTCCCACCAAATGTCAGTGGTCAAGATAATATGATGGGCTCGCCAAGTGAAGTTAGTGAGCAGCAATTAAGGGAAGTACATATTAAAATAAGGTAAAAGTTCAATTGAGCTTTTTTTCATATAAAGGGGTGAAATCGATGTATTTATCTGAATGTCCGCCATATACTAAATTCCAAATTACCGAATTTTGGCTTTTTTACCATGACCGTGAAGTTTATCAGGAGCTTGGATTTTATGAGGGAGAAGAGATATTCGTTGTAGAACATAGTAAGGATTATATTTTAGTTTGTAAAAGTTTTGCTATTAATAATGAAATCATTAGTTTAAATATTGAAATCACTTACGAAGATGCGGCCCAAATATATGGTGAAGTTATTAATGATAAACAAAACAATACCGCAAAAAGCTATCATAAACATTTTAAACCGTATTATTTTGCTTAATTATGTCCATAATATTAATGAAAGGGGACAATAAGATGAAAAATGATAGTAAAAAGGGTAAGGTAAATTCACCTTATAGTAAGCCTTGTCATGAAAATGAAAAAACGATAGCCAATATTAAAGGACTTCAAAAAATGCACGAGGTTATTTCTACAGAGGCTGCCCAGGGCAGTACTATTATAGAACAAAATAAAAAGGCTAATTAAGTCTTTTTCTTATGGTATTTTGGCCTATTTATTAGAAAAATAACGACAAAATACATCTTGACATATGCCCCTAATTAAGGTAAAATGATATTCGTAAGTCAAAGAAATGGAGTAGTACTCAAGAGGCTGAAGAGGCGCCCCTGCTAAGGGTGTAGGTCGGGCAACTGGCGCGAGGGTTCAAATCCCTCCTACTCCGCCATTTGAAAATAAATCCTTATATTCAATTGAAATATAAGGATTTTAATATATCTTATTTTTATGATTAAACATAAAGAATGATTAAACATAAAGAGGAGTTGAATTATATGTCAGAGCAAACAATTATTGAACAAGTAGGCTATTATTATAATATTAAAGTTACTAAAATTGAAAAAATTGATCGAGGTAAAGCTAATATATACAAAATTTTTTCTGATGATAAAATTTATATTTTAAAACAATTTCAAGCTAAGTATAGTGAAAAGCAACTACAAAAAGAACTCCATATTATTAATCATCTAAACAAATATAACTTAAACATCCCTAAATATTTTCAATGTTTAAATCAGCAGTATTATTTTATTTATAATAATCGTCTTGTAGCTTTGCAAGAATATATTTCTGGCATTACCAAAGAAAAAAATAGTGGTGATTTAGCGCAATGCTTAGAATCGGCTCGTTATCTTGGGTTAATTGTCCAAGCCCTAGAAACTTACCCTTATCATGACTTTTATTTTTGTGATTTAAAAAAATTTCTATTTAAAAATAACTTAAAAGAACAATATTCTGATCTTTTACAAAAAGCCTTGCAAGATAAAATTAATGGTCCTTTAATCATTAAAGATTTAAACGAAAAATTAAACATTTTTGAAGAAATACTCCATAAATATGATTTTGAAAATATTGAGAAAGTAACCGTTAAGAAAACTCATGGGGATTATAGTGTTATGCAGTTTATCTATGAGCATAATGAAATCAAAGCTATACTAGATTTTGAAGGTGCTGCGGCACTGCCGGTAGTTTGGGAAATTATTAGATCGTATAGTTATATAGATGAAAAATGCCAAAACGGTGTTTTAGATCTTCAAAATCTAATTTTATATATTAAGGAATACATGAAATATTCCCCATTAAATAAGTATGATTTGCAATATATGCCTTATATATATTTACTACAGCTTTTAAACAGTCCTTTTGGTTATAAAGAATACTTATATAGTGGCGATTTAAAATTATTAGAGTTTGGTCAAAAAAGGACTGAACTATGCCGGTATTTAGCTAACAACAGTGAAATGATTTCTCAAAAATTATTAGAAATAATTGATTAATATTTCTTGGGGAACATTTTCAATATAGTCTTTTTCATTATATACAAATTACCTTAACTAATACACTAATTATAAGGTGATAAAATGAAATTCTTTAAAACGCAATTAAAAGTCATCAAGGCCCAAGATCCCGCTTTAAAAAGTAAATTAGAAGTTTTTTTATATCCCAGTTACAAAGCTCAAAAAAGCTATTTAAAAGCTAGATGGTTTTATGAGCATCATCATCCTTTAATTGCCAAATATATCAGCGAAAAAGCTAAACGGAAAACCGGAATTGAAATTCATCCAGGAGCGCGCATTGGAAAAGGCCTTTTTATTGATCATGGCCTTGGAGTTGTTATTGGTGAAACCGCCATCATTGGTAATAATGTTTTAATCTATCATGGAGTGACTTTAGGCGGGACCGGTAAAGAGCAAGGTAAACGTCATCCAACCATTGAAGATGATGTGCTTATTGGTAGTGGAGCTAAAATATTAGGCAATATAACCATTGGTAAAGGAGCCAAAATTGGAGCCAATGCCGTTGTGTTAGAGGATGTCCCAGCAGGAGCGACCGTTGTAGGGATTCCCGCTAAAGTTGTCAAATATACAAAATAATAGGTACATACAGTTTCTATTTTTAAATTTTTGAATATAAAGAAATAGAAAGGAAGGTATGTATGGAATATAGAGGAATAGATGTTTCTAAATATCAAGGTGATATTGATTATGCCAAAGTAAAAGGTAGCGGAATTCAGTACGTTATCGCGAGAATTGGCTATGGAATGTATGAAAACCAAAAAGATCCCAAATTTGAAGCTAACTATAGTGGTGCGATTAATAATGCTTTACCAATTGGTGTTTACTTATACTCTTATGCCTTAAATATTGACGAAGCTAAAAAAGAAGCGGAAGTTGTTTTAAATTGGCTTAATAATCGTCAACTAAACCTCCCAGTTTATTATGATATTGAAGATAAAAGTCAAGAAACTTTAAGTAAAGAGACTTTAACTAGTATGTGTATAGCTTTTTGTGAAAAAATCGAAGAAGCTGGTTATTGGGCGGGGATATATGCTAACAAATATTGGCTTACTAGTCATTTAAATAGTGCCGAATTGGAAGATAAATACACTATATGGGTAGCCCAATATAATAGTCAAAATACCTATAAAGGTAAATATGATATGTGGCAGTACACTTCATCAGGTCAAGTGAACGGAGTTAGTGGCAATGTTGATATGAACATTTTGTATCGTGATATTTTCAGCAATAATGAAGGTCATAATGAAAATCCAGCTACATCTTTACCCAACTTAAGTAATTACCATGGTAGTTCCATTGTCGACGCTTTAAAGAGTGTGAGGTACGATAGTTCATTTAATAGCCGAGCCAATTTATATCGTGAAGTAGGGTTAACTGGTACTTACACCGGATCTGCAGCTCAAAATATTAACCTACTTAAAGCTTTACAAGGTAATTACCAAGTAGCCTATTACCCCAAACCTGATTATCATGGCCTTTCCCTAGTCGATGCTCTTAAAAAAATCGGGGTCGATAGTTCGCTTGGTAATCGTCAAAAAATTGCTTTAGCTAATGGTATTACTGATTACAAAGGCTCAACTTGGCAAAATTTAAAACTTCTTAATTTACTCAAAAAGGGGCAATTAAAAAGGGCATAAAAGTCCTTTTTTATTTATAAGGAAAGTTTATTAAAAATCAAAAAAACCTTTACAAAAATATTTGTTTGTTTTAAGATATTTATAGAGGTAGCAGCATAAAAAGATTAAAGAAACATATGCAACTGTAAGAAGGCATAAATTTTGTGAAAGTAAAAAGTTATTAGGATAGCGATTATATTGGTCTATGAAGAAAGTTACATTAGAAAACAAGGTAAGCTAGGTAAAATTTATTTTGTTCTGTTATAATTAAAATGAGGAGGCTAAACTATGCAAGTATTAGTAACTGGTGGTGCTGGTTATATCGGTAGCCACACCGTGGTTGAATTATTAAATAATAATTATGAAGTTATTATTGTTGATAATTTTTGTAATTCTAAAAGAGAAGTCTTGGATAAAATTCAAGAAATCACTAAAAAAAGTTTTAAATTTTATGAGGGCAACGTTTGTGACAAAGCATTTTTAAATAAAATTTTTGATGAAAACAATATTGAAGCAGTTATTCATTTTGCTGGCTATAAAGCTGTCGGTGAGTCTGTAGCCAAACCACTAATGTATTATCAAAATAATATAGATTCAACTTTAGCTTTATGCGAAGTTATGAATGCTCATAATTGTAAACAAATCGTTTTTTCGTCAAGTGCCACTGTATATAAGGAGTCTGAAATCCAACCGTTGCAAGAAAATTTCCCTTTAGGAACGACTAACCCTTATGGTACGACAAAACTTATAAATGAGTGGATATTAAAGGATTTATACCAGGCTGATAATGAATGGAATATTATGCTTTTAAGATACTTTAATCCCACTGGAGCTCATGAAAGTGGGTTAATTGGAGAAGATCCAGAAGGGATTCCTAATAATCTCATGCCTTATATTATGCAAGTTGCCACAGGTAAGCTGGATCATTTAAATATATTTGGAAATGATTATGATACTAAAGATGGTACTGGAGTGCGTGATTATATCCATGTGGTTGACTTAGCTAAAGGTCATTTACAAGCTTTAGAGGGCTTTAAAAAATATAAAGGTGTCAATATATATAATTTAGGGACTGGCACGGGTTATAGTGTTTTAGATATTGTTAATGCTTTTATGGAAGTTAATCAAGTTGATATACCTTATAAAATTGTTTCTCGTAGACCCGGGGACATTGGCCGTAATACTGGAGATCCTACGAAAGCCTATAAGGAGTTAGGTTTTAAAGCTGAAAAAACCATCCAAGATATGTGCCGCGATGCATATAGATATGCAGTCACTCATCAAAAAAAATAATATATTACTAAGTTAGTTGGAGGCTAATCATGCTAGAAGAAATTAAAAAAATGCCTAAAATTGTTTTACACTTACATTTAGATGGCTCAGTTAAACTATCAACTGCCCTTAAGCTAAGTAATTTAACTATGTCTGAAGTCCAAGAACAAATGGTCGCGGGAGATAAGTGTCCTAATTTAACCGAATATTTAACTAAGTTTGATTTGCCAATATCCCTCATGCAAACTAAAAATAATCTTAAGTTAATTGCTCGTGAATTAGGAGAAAATCTAAAAAAAGAAAATGTTATTTATGCCGAAATTAGATTTGCTCCTATTTTTCATACTAGAGGAGGCCTATCATGTGATGAAGTAGTCGAAGCTGTTTTGGACGGTTTAAGCGAGGTTCCCATGGTGAAAACTAATTTAATTCTTTGTTTTATGCGGGGTCTTGATTTAGAAAGCAATCTTTCAACTTTAAAAACGGCGCGAAAGTATTTTAAAAAAGGCGTCTGTGCTTTAGATCTTGCAGGTGATGAATTAAAATATCCATTGCAAGACTATCAAACGTTATTGAAACAAGTAGGGAATATTCCCTTAACCATTCATGCCGGGGAAACATTTAAAGCTCAAGCGGTTAAACAAGCTATTGCTATGGGAGCTCAAAGAATTGGTCATGGAATTAAAGCCATCAATGATGAAGAGACCTTAGATATGATCAAAAAACACAATATTCTTTTAGAATTGTGCCCAACCAGTAATGTTCAAACAAATGCTGTTGATACGTATGTTAATCATCCTATTTTAAAATTTTATCAAAAAGGAGTTCCCATTAGTATCAATACTGATAATAATACGGTTTCTAATATTAGTCTTAATGCCGAATATTTTAAACTTTATCAAACTTTTCATTTTACCTTGGATGATTTTAAAAAAATAAATCTCATGGCTTTAAATCATGCTTTTATTTCCCCTCAAGAAAAAGAATTACTGTATAAAAAAATCCAATAATGGATTTTTAGATTGCTGACAAATAAGTAGATAATTTACTTATTTTTTTTGAGATTTTACTAACGTTATCATTAAATACCTGACATATTTCAAACTAGACAAAATTTATTTTGTTATTAATTAAGAAGGTAAACGCCTAAATTTAAATAAGCAGCAAAAATAAGCCATAGTAGATAGGGAAGATTTAACCAAGCCGCGGTTTTATTGATTTTATAAAAACGAATAATCATAATAATGACTAAAATAATAAGTATAATTATCCAAATAAAGGCCAGTAAATGCCATTTGAAAACAAAGAAAATGATGCTCCATAAAGCATTGAAGCCTAGCTGTAAATAATATATGCTTAAATTATTTGAATTTTTATCTTGCTCAATCAAATAGGCCGAAACTCCCATTAAAATATATAAAATACTCCATACGATTGGAAAAACAATTCCTGGTGGTGCTAATGGAGGCAATTCTAAACTTTTATAATCATTAAATGGCCCCATTATTAGACCTACAATAATTCCAATTAAAACGGGAATTAAAATTGCTTTAATTAATTTTTTATAATCCATAAACTTCCTCCTTATTACATTATACTGTTTAAAAATGAATTTATTATCCAAATAAAATTAAAACATTTATTTGGCTTTCAAAATTTTATAAGTCAGTAATGTGCCCAAACGATTTGTTTGAATTTGTAAGTTTTGTTTGACAATTTACAAACAACAATGATTTAAGTAAAAATTGGACACATTAAGAACATATCCTCAAATATCAAACTATGGTATAATAATACCAAGAGGTGGAATAATGGAAAAAATTCTCATTGTCGAAGATGAGGCAAAAATAAGGGAAGAATTAAAAAACTATCTTAATAATAACGGTTATAGGGCCGAGGTTATCATTAATTTTGACCATACCTTGGAAGAAATTTTAAAAACTGATACCAATTTAATCTTGCTCGATATTAATATTCCTGGCCAAAATGGAATGTATCTTTGTAAAGAAATTAGAAAACAAAAAAATACCCCCATTATTATTGTAACCAGTCGTAACAACGAAATGGACGAATTAATTTGTATGAATTATGGAGCCGATGATTTTATTACAAAACCATATAATCCCCAAATATTACTCGCCCATATCGAAGCGGTACTGAAACGTTTTAAACCCGAGCTTGACCAAGTCATTACATATAAGCATATTAAAATTAACACAGCAAAAAGCATTATTGAAACCGAAAATGGGGAAATTGAGTTATCAAAAAACGAATTAAAAATATTAACTTTTTTGTTAAGTAAAAGAGGGACCATTGTTTCACGATACGATTTAATGGATTATCTTTGGAATAGCGAAGTTTTTGTTGATGATAATACTTTAAGTGTTAATATAACTAGATTAAGAAAAAAACTTGAAGATATTGGCCTTGATAATGTCATCCTAACTAGACGTGGGCAGGGGTATATTATTTTATGAGTTTTAAACATTACTTAAAAGATAAAACGTTTGCTCTTACTTTGTTTTCTCTAGTTACAATGTTAATTATCTTTATAATTTATGTTTTTACTAAAAGTTTATATTTAATGGCTTATGTTGGTTTTCTATTAATTTTAGCCTTTACAATTACTTTAGCACACGATTACATTAGGCGAAAAAACTTTTATAATGATTTATTAAATGTGCTAAAAGAAATAGATAATAAAGCTCTAATTCATGAAATGCTGATAAACCCAACTTTTATCGATGGTAAAATCATTT
Organism: uncultured Bacilli bacterium; assembly: GCA_944332215.1. GTDB lineage: Bacteria > Bacillota_I > Bacilli_A > RF39 > UBA660 > Coprosoma. The sequence goes on along the minus strand of CALVJP010000068.1, from coordinate 39,125 downwards.
TAGATGTTCTTTACGAAACCAATAAATATAAAATTGAAGAAATTGCCAAAGCCAAAATTCATCAAAAAAATCTTCAAGAATTTATCGAAATGTGGGTCCATGAAATTAAGACCCCTTTAGCTTCTGCTTCCCTCATTATGGAAAATAATCCGAGTAATATTAACCATGAAGTACAAAAAGAACTTTTAAAGTTAAATGATTATGTAGAACAAATTCTTTTCTATGCGCGTAGTGAAAATGTCGAAAAAGATTATTTAATTAAAAAAGTTTCTCTTGAAACCGTTATTAATAAAGTTATATTACGTTATAAACAAGATTTTATTTTAAAAAAAATCAATCTGGAATTAAGCAACTTAGATGTTTTGGTGTATACGGATACCAAATGGTTAGAGTTTATTATTGGTCAAATTATTAGCAATAGTCTTAAATATGTTGAGGAAAACCCGAAAATTAAAATTTATGCAAAGACCAATAAAGAAGAGGTTACTTTGTATTTAGAAGATAACGGCATTGGCATTGAGCGTAGTGATTTACCACGTATTTTTGATAAAGGCTTTACTGGCCAAAATGGGCGCAAAAGCTATAATTCAACAGGGATCGGCCTTTATCTAGTTAAACAATTATGTGATAAATTAGGCCATAACATCGTCATTTATAATAATCATGGTACGACCGTAAAACTCATTTTTCCAATTGGGTCTTATACCAAATTAAATAATACCAAATAAACCTTACAAAAATGTAAGGTTTTGTAATAAAAATAAATTGTTAAAATTAAATTCATTATCTATAATTAATAGCGGAGGGAAGAAAAATGGAAAAAGTTTTAAAAATTAATAATGTTGAAAAGTATTATGGAAACAAAGGAAATTTAACCAAAGCTGTCGATAATATTAGTTTTGACGTCAGCACCGGAGAATTTGTTGGTATTATGGGCGCTTCAGGCTCTGGCAAAACCACTTTATTGAATTGTATTTCCACGATTGATAAAGTAACCGCTGGACATATTTATATTAGTGGCCTTGATGTGACCACCTTAAAAGGTAATGCCTTAAATAAATTTCGCCGTGAAGATTTAGGCTTTATTTTTCAAGATTTTAATCTTTTAGATACTTTAACAGCCTATGAAAATATTGCTTTAGCTTTAACTATTCAAAAAGTAAAACCCAGTGAAATAGAAAAACGCGTGCAAAAAATTGCTGAAACTTTAAATATTACACATGTTTTAAATAAGTATCCATATCAAATATCTGGTGGTGAAAAGCAAAGAGTAGCTTCAGCTAGAGCCATCATTACCAATCCTAAATTAATTATGGCTGATGAACCAACTGGGGCTTTGGACTCAAAATCAGCAAGACAATTACTCGAAAATCTGGAATATTTAAATAAGAGTCTCCAAGCGACCATTTTAATGGTTACCCATGATGCTTTTACAGCCAGTTATTGTGATCGGATTCTCTTTATCAAGGACGGTAAAATATTTAATGAGTTAATTAAAGGCGACGATAGTCGTAAAGAATTTTTTGATAAAATTATTGACGTTGTCACTTTACTTGGAGGAGATTTAAACGATGCTCTCTAAGTTATCATTAAAAAACATTAAAAAAAGTTTTAAAGATTATGCGATCTATTTCTTAACCTTAATCTTGGGCGTGGCTATTTTCTATGTATTTAATGCCATGGATTCCCAAGAAGCCATGATGAAAATGAATGATTCGAAAAAACAAATCTTAGATTTAATGAATAATCTCTTAGGAGGCGTTTCCGTCTTTGTTTCATTTGTTTTAGGTTTTTTAATTATCTATGCTAATAAATTTTTAATTAAAAAACGTAAAAAAGAATTTGGAATTTATATGACCCTTGGTATGGGAAGAGCCCATATTTCTAAAATTTTACTTTTATAAACTTTCTTAATTGGTCTTATTTCTTTAGCGGTTGGTCTTTTAGTTGGCGTTTTTGCTTCTCAGTTTATGTCTTTAGTGGTGGCTAAAATGTTTGACGCTGACATGACAGAGTATGCTTTTACTTTTTCTCAAAGTGCTTTAATTAAAACCATAATTTATTTTAGTATTATGTACTTAATTGTGATGATTTTAAATGTCTTTGTCGTCTCTAGGTACAAACTTATCGACTTACTAACTGGTGGGCGTAAAAACGAAAAAATCAAAGTAAAAAATCCGTTTATTTCTATTCTTATATTTATCATTTCTCTTATCATTTTAGGCTATGCTTACTATCAAGTTACGGAGAATATGCTGAGTTTAAATTTGAAAATGTTCCTTACGTGTATTGTTTTAGGAATTATTGGGACAATTATGTTTTTCTGGTCGATGTCAGGCTTTATTTTAAAACTGGTGCAATTAAATAAAAAACTATATTTTAAAAATTTAAATATGTTTGTTTTAAGACAGATCAATAGTAAAATTAATACCACCGTTTTATCTATGAGTGTTATCTGTATTTTACTTTTCTTTACCATTACGATCTTTTCCAGTGCTATGAGTTTAAATCAAAGTATTCGTAAAGACTTAGAAGAATTAACCCCAATGGATTTGCAAGCTTTGCAGTATAGTAATGAAGAAAGTAATTCGGTTTTAACTGATTTAGAAAATAGTGGTTTGCAAACTGAAAATTTAAAAAATATTGTTGAAGTTGCTTACTACCGCTCTGAAGAGGTAACCGTGGAAAAAGGGTTGGGTCAGGAAGTTGCTAATGAATATGCTGAAAACTTTAAATATCGTAATCAAATGCCTGAGCCTTTAATGAAATTATCCGATTATAATAAAGTTGCTCAAGCTTATGGTCATAAGACTTATACTTTAAAAGATAATGAATATTTAGTAGTCGCCGATTATGACGAGATGATTAAATATCATAATATGGCTTTAGCAAATGAGGTGGAAATTACTTTAAATGGGCAAATTTATGAGCCTAAATATAATCAAATAATTAATGGTTTTGTGGAAATGTCAACTAATCATGCAAATACCGGAATTTTTGTTTTTCCTGATCAAGCTTTAGATAATTCTTTATTATCTCAGCGCCTACTGTTAGCTGATTATAATGCCAATAATGAAAATGCTTATGAAAAAATTGAAAGTCAGTTTCAAAAGACTATATTTCCAAATAATTTATCAGTTATGAGTAAAACCGTTATTTATGATTCTAGTCGTGGACTAGGCACCATTGTAACTTTTATCGGTTTATATCTTGGAATTATTTTCCTTATTTCTTCAGCGGCCATTTTAGCTTTAAAAGAGTTATCGGAAAGTTCAGATAATAAAGAACGTTATCAAGTTCTGCGCAAAATCGGTACCGATGAAAAAATGATCAATCGTTCACTCTTTAAACAAATTGGTATTTTCTTCTTAGTGCCATTACTGCTAGCTATTATTCACTCAATTTTTGGAATTAAATGTGCCAATATCATGTTAGCCGCTTTCGGTAAAGAAGATATGCTAAATTCGGTCATGATGACAGCTATTTTAATTATTGTTATTTATGGGGGCTATTTCCTTGTTACTTATTTTTCAAGTAAACGAATCATTAAAGAAAAATAAAAAATGAGCTATATTAGTTCATTTTTTTGGATAAGGTTTTACCACATTGGTTCGGCCAACGATGTAATCAATCGATGTATTATATAAATCAGCCAGCATATCAAGTTTATCGATAGGAATTAATCTTATACCCGTTTCATATTTAGAGTATTGCTGCTGGGTAGTTTTAATTATTTTAGCAACTTCTTTTTGGTTGTATTCATGATCTTCTCTTAAATCTTTTAACCGGTTAATATTCATTGGTATCACATCCATGTTTATTTTCGCATACATTCAAATAAATGTATTTGCAGGACACCCGAATGGACGTAAAAAATATTTTTAAAAATTGTTTATTTTTAGTATAACCCGTTTATGGTTAATTATGCTTTTTGCTTTAGATGGATAGCAAGTAAAAACGAGCTAACTATATAACTCGTTTTTTAAAGCTTCAATATTTTCATTCATTAAATCAAAATAGTCTTGATGGGCATTGCGCTGAGTTTCTGTAATATTTGTTAGTGTATGCCAAGCTTGCGTTTTAACGCCAGTTTGTTTGACTATATCTTGCACGACTTTATCAATATCTTCATTTTCTTTGGTAAATATATAGGAAATTTTACCCTGATTAATTAAAGTGGTTACTTCAGTAATTGTTTTATTGGTTAAGTTACTATTATTCTCCAGTGAATAGACGGTTAAGCCATATTTTTCCAAGTATTTAAACATGTCACTGGCAACGACAATCGTTTTACTTTCAGCATTGGAAACTGTTTGTTTAATTTTGGCATCTAAATTAGAAGCATCGATTTTTAATTCTTCATAATTATTACTAATATCATTATTTAAATAGTAGTTATTAATATATTCTTTAAAACCTTTTTTGACATTTTGAGCCATCATTAGAAAATTAGAGGGATCTAACCATAATTCTTCAACTCCGTTAGTGTATTCCATTGATAAAGTTGTATCAATAATTTTTAAATTTTTATTGTTGTCACGCATTTCACTAACATAGTCTTTTTCGTTACTTAAACCATTGAAAACAAATAAATCACTTTTGCTATAATCTTTAATTTGTTTAGTTGTCAATTTATATTGGTCTACACTAACGCCATCAGGATAAATACTATGGACTGTGCTATGTTCCCCATATAATCTATCAACAATATATTCAATCGGATAATTAGTGGTATAAATCTCAATATCTTCCATATTATCCCGTCTAATTGAACAACCGGTAAGCAAAATTATTAAAGATAGTGCTCCTAAAAAAACTATTATTTTGTTCATTTTAATCATGTTTTTCCTCCTTTACCACTGGGTCATACCCTGAACTGCCCCATGGATTACATTTAATAATTCTCACTAAAGCCATTTTTCCACCTTTAAGGCTTCCATATGTTTTAATGGCTTCAATGGCATAATTAGAACAAGTTGGTACATGCCGGCAGGCGTTATGCCATGGCCCTGGAATTGCTTGATAAATTTTAATTAAACTAATTAATATTTTTTTCATTGTGACACCATTAATATTATACTAAAAATGATTTTAAATGTAAAACCATTATTTTGTTATTCTATAACCACGGGTTAAGATTTTTTGAAAATCATGGGGTAAAAACTTTTGACTTTCATTTAATAAAGCCGGAGGAATTTCAAATAAAGCTTCGGCTAAGGCCCCTGTCATACAAGCAATTGTGTCACTGTCTCCCCCGATTGATAAGGCATTTTTTAAAGCTTCTTCAAAACTATGGGCCTCTAAAGCTAAAAATAAACTTTGTGGCACGGTGACTTTTGCTGTACTGTCAAAAGTATTATTGACTTGTAATTGGCTTAAATCATAATTTAAATCATATTTGTATTTCTTTTCTAAATAAACCTTGATATCTGAAGCTTTTGTTTTTAAACGAGCTAAATATATAGCTTCGGCTAAGGCTAGAGCGCCTTTTAAGGCTTCTTTATGATTATGAGAAGGCTTGGTTACTTGTAATACCATTTTATTAATTGTTTTCATATCATTATATAAATAGGCGACTGGACTAATCCGCATAGCTGCTCCGTTACCATAACTTGGGGAAAGTAGGGCACCATGACACCATTTGATAAAGCGGGGGGAAAACATGCCAGCAAAATATTTTGATGTGGCTGGTTTTAAATCTTGATACTGTAAAGCATATTTTTTAAGATTATCTTCGAAAGGGATTTTGGCTAAAATACTTTCTAAAACAGCGATTGTTAAAATTGTGTCGTCACTAAAAAAACAGTTTTCATTTAACAAGGGTTTATCTTTAACCATTTGACGTCTTTTAAGATTAATAATTCCGTTTTTAGCATCTATAAATTCTGAATATTCATAAAGAGATCCGGCCAAATCCCCAATAATGGCTCCATACATTGTCATCACCTTTTAAATTATATCTAAATTTTTTGATAAAGTAAATGTTCATAGGATTTTAGTTTTTAGTGATTAACTATTAAAAAGGGGAAATGGGATTGAAAATAAGCGAAACTTTATAAATCATAGGAAAATAAGCGAAACTTTATAAATTATTTGCCTATTTACTTGATTTAAGGTATAATGAGGCTGGAGGTTTTCTATTTATGGATGAAAAGAAAAAAAGAGAAATAGTTTTAAAAATGCTTATAACGGGAGATGCCAATTTTAATACCATAGCCAAATCTTTTAGAGATACTGATATGGTTAAGGCTTATATTGATATTAAAAGGACTTTAAAAGGCATTCCCACTGATTTATTAACTGGTCCGATTATACAGTATTTTGCCAGTCAATTTGGCTCTCAAAAGTTGTGGGCTAATTTACCTGATAATTTTAGTGTTTATAATCTACCTGAAGAACTTAAAAATTTTGACATGGTTCAATCATATGTTGATGCTAAAAAAACTTTAAAAGGGATTCCCGATGATTTATTGACTAACCAAGTTATAAAATATTATGCTATGAATTTTAGTGATTCTCTTCATTTTTTAGAGGGACTACCTGAGAGTTTTATTACCCCAAATACACTTAAAACTTTCATTGATAAACATATAGATAAAAAAACTTTATTTACTTATATTCCAGAATCGTTTATAACAACTGACATTGTCACTTATGCTTGTACTAGGTCTGGCTATCAGCCACAAGATTATCAAGAGTATATGCTTACTTATCATGCTGATACAAGACCCTTTGAAGAAGCTTCGCAAAGATTAAATATTCAGCCTGGTCAATATAAATATAATCAATTATTTAATAAGACTGGTAAACTAACAATGATCCCCCGTGAATTTATTACCCGAGAAATGGCCGAAAGTTATGCCCATAAAACGGGGGACTTTAGTAGTATTCCTGAAGGTATGCTATCCGATGAATTTTTAATTAATTATCTTTTAAATAATCCTAATCCACCGATGGGGCTTGCTTTTCATTTAACCCAAAAAGTTGCCGATATGTATTTTCAAAGTACATATGATTTAAAAAGCCTTCCAGCTGATTTTGTTACCCAAGTTATGGCTGATGCTTATTTTGAAAAAACCGGTGATTTAAATGCAATACCGGTCCAGCGTGTTACACAGGAAATGGCGGATACTTATTTTGAGAAAACCAGTGATTTAGCCAGCATTCCTAGAGGTTATATAACTCAAGCTATGGCTGAAAGTTATTATGAAAAAACTGGTGATTTCATGTCTATTCCGCAAAATTGTATTACTCAAAATATTGCTAATAAATATTTTGAAAAAACTGGTGATTTATCTGCAATACCGGTCCAATGTATTACGCCGAAAATGGCGCAGACATACTTTAATCAAAAACAAAGTCTAATTCATATTCCGAAAAAATTAATTACTCAAAAAATGGCCGATATTTATTTTGCCAAAACGGGTGACATTAGTGCATTGCCATCGCGCTGTATCACACCCGATATGGCTAACCGCTATTTTGAAAAAACCGGTGATTTATCAAGTGTTCCTAGGCATTGTATAACGCAAGCCATGGCTGATGCTTATTTCGCCGAAACTGGTAGTTTACATATTATTCCTGCTGAAATGCTCACGCAAGATATGGAACAAGATATTCCTAATGAGTTTAGAGCTGATCTGCAATATTTTGAAGATGTTTATGGTGATGATAGTTATTCAAATCCACCAACGATAAAAGGAAGAAGCTTATAAAATTGGTTATATTAACATGTTAGATACTATTTCTAGCATGTTTTTAATTTCTTCTAAAAACAATATTTTTGTGATATAATGTATTAGGTGATTACATGGAACTATTAGAAAAATTAGATATTAAACCAAAAAACTTCAGTTTATATGAAACCGCAATGACTCATACTTCATATGCTAATGAACACGGCCTTGAAAGTTATGAACGCTTAGAATATTTAGGTGATGCGGTTTTAGAATTATTAATGAGTGATTATTTATATAAAACTAAAAACATAAGTGAGGGAGAAATGACAAAATTAAGAGCTCATTATGTTTGTGAAACCGCTCTTTATGAATATTCTACCAAACTAGGTCTTAATAATTATTTAAAACTGGGTAAAGGTGAAGCCGAAAGTGGAGGAAAGTATCGAAAAGCTGTAGTTTCCGATATTTTCGAATCATTTTTAGGGGCTATTTATCTTGACCAAGGGTTTGAAACAGCCCAAAAGTTTTTCTTAACCCATGTAATTCCTTATATTGAAAATCACGAAGTCGACTTTTTTGCCGATTATAAATCTGTCCTTCAAGAATTTGTGCAGACTGATAAGCGCAGTTTAGAATATAAAGTCGTCAGTGAAACTGGGCCCGCCCATAACAAAGAATTTACGGTTGAAGTTATGATCGATAATATTGTTTATGGCTCAGGAACGGCCCATAGTAAAAAAGCTGCCGAGCAAGAAGCGGCTAAAGACGCCCTTGCCAAGGCTCAGAAAGGATGATCAAAAATGGGGAGAGCTTATGAAGTTAGAAAAGCTAGTATCCAAAAAACAGGAGCTGCCAAAGCAAAACTATATTCAATGTATGCCAAAGAAATTTATCAAGCAGCTAAAAGTGGGGGCGTTGAATTTGAAAGCAACCATGCTTTAAAACGTTTAGTAGAAAAAGCCAAGAAAGAGCAAGTGCCAAGTGATATTATTAACCGGGCTATCGATAAAGTTAATAGTGGGGTCGATGAGACCTATACTGAAACTAATTATGAATTATTTGGTCCTGCTGGCTCTACTTTGATTGTTAGTTGTCTAACCGATAATGTTAATCGAAGTGTCAGTAGTATCAGAGCTGTTGTTAATAAATGTCACGTTAAAATGGGCTCGCAAGGGAGTGTTAATTACTTATATGACCATTTAGCAGTTGTTAGTTTTAAAGGCTTAGATGAAGAGCAAACCTTAGAAGCTTTAATTGAAAATGGTCTTGATATTGAAGATATTGAAACTGATAATAACGAAATCGTTATTTATGGTGATCCTAGTGATTTATTTAAAATCAAAGAAGCAATTACTAATAAACTTCCAAACGTCAACTTTGATATGGACGAAATTACCTATATTGCCAAAGAAAAAGTTACTTTAACTGGTGAAGATTTAGATACCTTTAATAAATTATTGACCATGCTAGATGAAGTTGAAGATGTTCAGCATGTTTATCATAATGTAGAAATTTAAAAAATCTGTACGTCTATTGTACAGACTTTTTGTATGCTGTAATTAGGACCAAAAGATAATTTGGCTAAATTGACTTATATCAGTTTTTTCTTGATAAAACTTCTTTATATCTTTTGTTTATATATAAATTGTGTTAAAATGTTATTAGTAATGGAGGTGATAAAAGTGAATAGAAGTTTACTTCCGGCCGATACTTATATTGTTAAAAATGCTACGATTTTAAATAATGAATGTCGCAATATTTTAATTAAGCTATATCAGCCAGTAATAGGCAGTGTCGCTGTTAATTTATACTTTACTTTGTGGAGTAATTTAGATACTTTAGAAATTATTGGGACAGAATATACCCATCATAATTTAATGAGCAATATGGGACTTAGACTTGATGCCATATTAGAGGCCAGGGAAAAATTAGAAGCGATTGGTTTATTAAAAACATATTTAAAAAAAGGTAGTATTAATAATTATATTTATGAACTTTATTCACCACTATCTCCTTATGAATTTATTTCTAATCCTATTTTACTTACAACCTTAAAAAACAACATAAGTCAAAATGAATATGAAAAAATAATTAAATTCTTTACTATTCCGCATATTGATTTATCCGGTTATGAAGAAATTACCTCTAGTTTTAAAGATACTTTTGCCGTGACTGATTTAGCTGAAGTCAAAGAAGAAAATATTCGTAATGTTAAAAGTTTAGATATTTTAATTGATCAAAAAATTGATTTAAATATGATTTTTTCAAGTATTCCTGATGAATTTTTAAGTAAAAAAGCGATATCTAAAGAAATAAAATCCTTAATATATAAACTAGCATTTATTTATAATTTAAGTGAAGAAGAAATGGCTGAATTAATTAGAAGTAGTATTAATGAAAAACATTTAGTCGATAAAAACTTATTAAGAAAAAATTGCCAAAATTATTATACTTTTGAACATAAAGGTAGTATGCCAACCTTAGTTTATAAAAAACAGCCAGAATATTTAAGAAAACAAGTTAGTGATACCTCTAAAAAAAGTAAATTAATTTACACTTTTGAAACACTTAGTCCTTATGATTTTTTAACGGGACGCAATAAAGGGGTTAAACCGAATAAAAGTGATTTAAATATTTTAGAAACTTTACTTGTCGATTATGAATTTAATCCAGGTGTGATTAATGTGTTAATTGATTATGTTTTAAAAATAAACAATAACAAACTTCCTAAAAATTTTGTTCTTAAAATAGCTGATCAGTGGAAACGCAGTAATGTTAAAACCGTTGAAGAAGCTATGCAAATTTGTAAAAATGAAAATCAAAGTAAAAAAATTATAAAAGAAAAAACAATTAAACAAAAAGAAGAAAAACCTTTATGGTTTAATCAAAACATTGAAGAAGATGTGGCCAGTGAAGAAGATATTAAAGCTTTAGAAGCTAGGTTAGGTAGGTGATAAGGTGCTAAAAGTAATGGATAAAATGCAAAAGCCTAAAAGTTTATTAACTAATTTAGAAAATAATTTTGATGAGTCTTTAAAAAATGAAGAATTTAAGAAGTTTGTGAGCAAAATAAACTTAAAAAGAAGTACATTAATAAAATATACTTCTTCTTTGGAAGAAAGTTTTTTAGAGTATTGTCATTGTAAGGACTGTAAAAATATTTTAGAATGTCAAAATAAAATAAGGGGTTATGCTTTTTTACCGAAAGTAAAAGAGGGAAATTTAGAATTTTCTTATAGACCTTGTAAATATAAATTAAAATTGGATAAGAAAAATAAGTTTCATGAAAATACTTTAGTTTTTAATGAGCCTAAAGAAATATTAGAAGCTAGTTTTTCTAAAATATATAAAACGGATAAAAAACGTTATAAAGTCATAATTTGGCTGACTGATTTTATTGAAAAGTATAAAAATGATAATCATCAAAAAGGTTTATATATATATGGCAATTTTGGCTGTGGGAAAACTTATTTAATTTCGGCTATGTTTAATGAATTAGCTAAAGAAGGAATTAAAAGTGCGATTGTTTTTTGGCCAGAATATTTAAGAGATTTAAAAGCTTCTTTTAATACTAATGAATTTGCTAGTAAATTTAATGCGGTTAAAAAAGTCCCATTATTACTTATTGACGATTTAGGCGCTGAAAATGCCACGGCTTGGTCTCGTGATGAAATTTTATGTCCACTTTTGCAGTACCGCATGGATGAAAAATTACCAACCTTTTTTACGTCTAATTTGAATTTAGAAGCTTTAGAAAAGCATTTGGCTTTAACTAGTAGTGGTATGGAAGAAGTAAAAGCGGGCAGAATTATTTCGCGAATAAAGCAGCTTGCTGATTATGAAGAAATGATCAGTAAAAATCTAAGGAAATAAAATTTTTGCTTTTTCTTTTTTTCACAATTTTTTTTGTAAATTTTTATTGCCTCTCTCATATTTTTATGATAGAATAGAGGCATTTTATAAGAGTTATAAGAGAGTGAGGGTTTTATTATGGATAAGAAGAAAATATTACTTATTTTACTAGTAGTAACTATAGGGGTACTGGCTATTTTTACTGGTGGTAGTCAAAATAAAAGTAGTAAAAAGGAAATGGCAATTTCTCCACTTAGTGTAGGAAGTGAAATTACTGAAGGTAGAGAATATAATTTGGAAAACTATTTAACAATTTCTGATTGTTACGTTATGATTAATGGTGAAAAAATTAATTCTTCTACTGTTTTTCCAGTGGAATATGGTGATTTAATTGATATTCATTTGGCTTGGAATTTACCTAATTCTGGACTTATTCTAACGACAAATGATACATTTATTTACGAGCTTCCATCTAATTTAAAATTTTCTAATATTGAAAATGGACCAGTTAGAGATGGTAGTGAAATTATTGGATATTATAGTATTAATAATAATAAAGTTACAATAAAATATACTGATGAAGACTTTGTAAAACAAAGTAATATTATTGGAACTTTAAATGTTTCTGGTGAAGTTACTAGTGATACAACGCCTGGTGAAAATGGTGGCCGCGTTGATTTAGAAATACCTGGAGTAGGTACTTTTCCAGTATATGTGCAGCCAGAAGGTTCTTTATCATTAAATAAAACTATTAATAAAAAAATTGATACTGACACTTACGAGTACAAACTAGAAGTTAAATCAGTAGAAGAAAATACTGAGGTTATAATTGGTGATAATTTAGGTGATTATTTGCACCTAGATAAAAATTCAATTAAAATTGAAAAAAATGGAACTGATATTACTGATAGTGTTAATATTTATTATGATCAGTTTTATGGCAGTAACACAATTGAATTTATATTTATGATAGATAAAATGGCTAACGATGATATAATTACCGTAACATATAGAGCTGATGTTGATGAAAAAGGTTTTATTTGGGATTATAATGATAGTAATAATCAATATCAAACTTTAATGAATTTAACTAATATTGCCGGCGTTGTGAGTAAAGAAAATCCGACTTGGCTTTACGATAGTACTACAGTAGAAACTGGTAAAGGAGCAGTACTAAAATATGGGAATTATAATAATGGTGCTGTTAACTGGACTATTTATGTTATGCCGGGAGAAAAAGGTGTAACTTTAACTGATGTTTTAGGGGATAATCAATATATAAATGTATCATCTTTAATTGCTGGTAAATATTTATATGTTTATGAAACTGATATAAATGATAGTGATCCAGTTTTATCAACTTTGAGAATAACACCTGAAGATTTAGCAAACGGTTATACCTTTGCTCCAGATCCAACTGGGGAAAAAGTTTATATTATTGCGACACAGACAATTGTTACTGATAATGGAAAATATGAAGGTGAAGTAAAAAATACAGCTATTATTAATTTAGGAAATACATTTTATAAAGAGGAGGCCATAGTTCAAATTGGGCCACCAGTTATTAACAAAGAGTTAAGTAGTGCTAATGAAAAAGAGGCAATTTTAACTTGGAACAGTGTTTTAAAAGCACCAGAAAATGGTCTTAAAAATGTTATTTTTAAAGATATTTTAGGAACTGGTTTAACATTAATTGAAGAATCTGTAAAAGTTAATGGAGTTTTTATTGGCGATACAAACTATGTCTTTACTAAAACTGAATATGGTTTTGAAATAGATTTTGGAGATATTAACTTAGGCGATGTTTTTGATATTTCATATGATACAAACTTTGATAATAGTTCTTCTAGTGTTTTTGTTAATGAAGCTGTTGTAACGGCTACTGGTGGTATTAATGTTAGTGATGATGCTTATTATGAATACAATAAGAAAAGCAATTACATTACTAAATATGTTGATAATAAGGGAAGTGAAAATTCTCATGAAACTGGCATAGTATCATGGCAAATTGATATTGATCAAATGCCAGAGGGAACAGAAAAAGCTTATATTGATGATATTATTCCTGATGGTATGGAATATATAGAAGGCTCAGCTAAATTAGTTTTAAATAAAAATCCTTATACAACATATAGTCTAAAACCAACAATAAATGAAAATGTTTTAACATTTGATATTACTGATTATATGGATCAAATTCAAGGTGATAATGGAGTATCAATTTTCTATCAAAGTAGAGCACTTGATGCATTTAGTGAAAAAACTTATGTAAATAAAGCTTATATTACAATTGATGATAAAAAATATCCTGAAGTAAGTGCCTCTATTAGTGGTAAGGTTACAAAATTAGTTGATAAAAGTGCTGTTTATAATGCTTTAACCGCTCCAGATGTACATTATACTATTGAAGTTAATAAAGGAGCTTTAGATTTAGATAAAGATTCAGAAACAATTACTTTAGATGACCATATGGGTAAAGCATTAGCATTCATCATGGGAACTTTGGAAGTTAATGGAAAGGTATGGAATGATTATACTTGGGATCCTGATACAAGAGTTTTAACGATTACAGTTCCTGATAGTAAAGCTTTAACAATTACTTATAAAGCAAGAGTAAATCTTTCAGTAGGTGAAGATTTAACCAGTGAAAATGCTTATAACAATGTTAAGATTTATGGCTATGATGATGAGTGGGCTGAAGGTGGTTATGAACTTATTGGCGGTGTTTTAGAAAGTTCTGCTACTTCAACTGGAGATAGTAAAATAATTTATGTTTATAAATATAAAGATGGTGTTATGAATATGCCAATGAAAGATGCTGAATTTGAATTAATTGAGTGCGAACATGAAGGCTCAGGCGATAGTTTTAGATTAACTGGCGAAGAAAAAGTTGTAGATACATTAGTTACTGATAGTACGGGTTATGCTAGTTACAGTGGTATTGCTTATGACCACGTATATAAATTAGTTGAAACTAAAACTAATGATGGTTATATTCTAGATGATGAAGAGAGATATTTTGTTTATCCAGGTACTGATGGTACTGAGTATCCTGATTATATTAGTCAAAAAAGAGATACTTGGACTTTCTATATCAATAATAATTATTCTAAAACAAATATAAATGTTCAAAAAACTTGGGATGATAATAATTATAAAGACCGTCCTAGTTATGTGAATGTTTATTTAAAACAAAATAATGAATATGTTTTAGACGGTGGTAATAAAGTATTTAAAGTTTTAAATGCAAATAATAACTGGAAAGCTAGTTTTGAGAATCTTGAAAAATATGATAATAATGGAAATTTATATAATTATACAGTAGAGGAAGAAGTCCCTGTAAATTATGGCGTTAGTTATAATTATACTGATGGTGTTAACCAGAAAAAGGTTTTAATTACTAATACTTTAACTAAAGGTAATTTAACATTAAGTAAGACAGTAACAGGAACAGCTGGAGAACTTACAAGAGATTTTACCTTTAAAATAGAATTATTTGATGATGAGAATAATGTTCTTACGGATACCTTTAATTATACGGGAAGTAAAACTGGAAGCATTACTTCAGGAAACGTGGTAACTTTAAAACATGGCGAAAGCATTACAATTAATGGTCTTCCACTGGGAACTAAATATAAGGTTACTGAGAATGAAGCCAATACTGATGGTTATACAACTACTTCTACTAATGACAGTGGAACTATTGATTTTGGTAGTCAAAGTACTAAATTTACTAATACAAAAAATAAAGAGCTTAGTGATTTAACATTAAGTAAAACTGTTTTAGGAACAGCAGGAGAACTTACAAGAGATTTTACCTTTAAAATAGAGCTATTTGATGAAGAGAACAATGCTCTTACAGAAACTTTTAATTATACTGGTAGTAAAACTGGAAGCATTACTTCAGGAAGCACAGTAACTTTAAAACATGGAGAAAGTATTACTATTAAAGATTTACCAGTAGGAACAAAATATAAAGTAACAGAAAATGAAGCCAATACTGATGGTTACACAACTACTTCTACTAACGATAATGGAACGATTACTAAAGATACGCAAATAGTAAACTTTGTAAATACTAAAAATGAAATACCAAAAAGTAGTTTAACATTAAGTAAAAGTGTTTTAGGAACAGCTGGAGAACTTACAAGAGATTTTACCTTTAAAATAGAATTATTTGATGAAGAGGATAATGCTCTTACAGAAACTTTTAATTATACTGGTAGTAAAACTGGAAGTATTACTTCAGGAAGCACAGTAACTTTAAAACATGGAGAAAGTATTACTATTAAAGATTTACCAGTAGGAACAAAATATAAAGTAACAGAAAATGAAGCTAATACTGGTGGTTATACAACTACATCTACTAACGCTAGTGGAACAGTTACTGATAAAGGAATAATTGTAAGTTTTGTCAACACAAAAAATGAAATTCCTAAGGGAAGTCTTACTATCGATAAAGTAGTTAGTGGTAATGCTGGAGAACTTACAAGAGATTTTACCTTTAAAATAGAATTATTTGATGATGAGGATAATGTGCTTACGGAAACCTTTAATTATACGGGAAGTAAAACCGGAAGTATTACCTCAGGAAGCGTGGTAACTTTAAAACATGGCGAAAGTATTACCATTAAAGATTTACCAGTAGGAACAAAATATAAAGTAACAGAAAATGAAGCCAATACCGATGGTTATATTACAACTAGTGAAAATAATACTGGAACAATTATTAAAGGAAATACTGCAGTACATTTTGAGAATAATAAAACTGAAATTCCAGTATTAAAAGGCTTTTTAACAATTAATAAAACAGTTACTGGAGCTGGAGATAAAAATCAATACTTTAATTTTAAAGTAGAGTTTACTGATGAAAATGGTAATGTTTTAACTGATATATTTAATTATGCTGGAAGTAGGGTTGGTAATATAAAATCAGGAGAAATTATTACTTTAAAACATGGTGATAGTATTACAATTATTAATCTTCCAAAAGGCACTAAATATAAAGTAACAGAAAATGAGGCAAACACTAATGGTTATATTACTACTAGTGAAAATGCTGAAGGTGTGATTGATGTAAATGGTGCGGTCGCTTCTTTCATAAATCATAAAGAAGAAGCAGAAAAAGAAAATAAAACACTTTATATTCCAAAAACTGGAGGAAATGATTATACAATTTTCTATGGTTTAGGTGCAACTTTATCAGCTACTATATTTACCATTTTATATAGAAGGAAAAATAATGAAGCGTAAAATTGCAATGATTATTTGCCTAATTATTTGTTTATTATGTATTCGTCAAATAATTATAAATTACGTAAATAAAAAAGAGGGTACTAGTTTTTATAACAGTACTCTTCCTTCGCATAACGAGGTAAATATAGAAGAAATGATGGAAAAATATCAAAATATTCAAGGTTATATAAAAATTGATGATACAAATATAAATTATCCAATTGTTCAAGGTGAGGATAATGATTATTATTTAAGTCATTTACCAAATGATGAAAAAAATAAAATGGGTTCTATTTATTTAGATTATCGCAATAATGGTTTTAATGATGATAATACAGTTATTTATGGTCATAATATGAATGATGGAACAATGTTTAGTGAACTTGAAAATTATAAGCAAAATGATTACTATGAAAATCATAAAAAATATACAATATATACAGAAAGTGATAAATTAGAAGTTGAGATAGTTGCGATTTATATAGCTGATGCCTCTAAAGAAAGTTTACCAATTAATTTTGAAGATAATGAGCGAGAAAAGTATTTGAAAAAAGTTATGAAAAATAATATTTTAGATAGTAAAGTAAATATAGAATCTGAAGATAAACTTATTACTTTATGTACTTGTGCTGATGTATATGATACTTCAAGACTTGTTTTAATTGGCAAAGTTTTATAAAATATCTTGGTGGATTGCCAACAAGTAAAATCTCATTAAACAAAGTGATACCTGTTAATGAACTGATAAGCGAAAAATAAATAGTATTCGCTATTTTTTCGTAGTTTTATTTATATTAACTGTAAATGGCTGTGAGTAGTAACCATTTTTCTTTGGTGATAATGATTGTTTTTATAAATTTCCCAACTTTGGAAACGCTATCAATAGGCTATACAAAACTTGACAGAAAAGTTTTTATGTGGCAAAATGAAACTGGAGGAGGTATATTTTATGTCAGGAGTTTTAAAATTTTTTGGTGTAATTATGATACTTATAGCTTTATTGTTCGCTGGAGCTGGAGCCCTAGTTTTGGTTGGAGCTGCCAATGAACTTCTTGAAAGTTATGAAGCTGCTGGATATGTTCTTGCAATAGCGGCCTTTGTTTTAGCTATTATAGCCTTAATTGCAGGAATTACTTGTTTTGCTGCCCCAAAAGCAGCTAGAGTATTTGGGGTTATCTTTGCTGCATATGGGTTATTTTCATTGATTTCGACGCAAATTACACAAGATAAATTTGATATAATGTCTTGCATTTTATGTGTTCTTGGAATTTCTATTTTCTATGTTTCACATAAACTTATAAAACAGAAGAATTAATTTTAAGTGTCAGTATTTTACTGGCATTTTTTTGTATATAATGAAAGTGTATTAAAAATCAAAAAAACTTTACAATGGTAGTATATCATTTTTTAAGGCTTTATAGTATAATTTAGACATAAGAAATTCTATGATTAAATTAAAGAGTGGAGGCAATAAATGGACAATGAATTAATTAAAAAATGATAATGAATCAATAATATATTTGATAATATTAAAGAACTAATAATTAGTAGCAAAAATAAAGTATATAGTGCTGTAAATACTGAATTTATATTGGAATATAGGAAAAGCAATTATGGAAATACAACAAGGTGATGAAAGAGCAAGTTATGGCGATGCCGTTTAAGAAAAATTATCGCAAAAATTAACTAATGAATTTGGGAAAGGCTTTTCTAAAAGAAATTTAGAGAGAATGAGAAAGTTTTATATCTATTTTCCAATTGCGACAACAGTGTCGTTGCAATTAAGTTGGTCGCATTATTTAGAAATATTAAAAATAGAGGAAGTTTATATTAAAGAAACTATTAACTCTAAATGGAGTGTTAGAGAACTTCAAAGGCATATTAACTTTATCTGCTGATAAAGACAAAATATTAGAATTATCGGAAAAAGGACAAATTTTAAGGACAAGTAAAGATTTAGTAAAAGATCCATTTGTATTGGAGTTTTTAGATATAAAAAAATACCAATTATTTAGAAAGTGATTTAGAAAAAAATATCATAGAACATTTAAAAGAGTTTTTACTAGAATTTGGACAAGGTTTTAGTTATGTAGGCAATCAAGTTAGATTAACACTAGAAGAAGATCATTTTTAACCTAGTTTTCTATAACAGACTTTTAAAATGCTTTGTCATCATTGATTTAAAAATAGGAAAAATAAATCATCAAGATATTGGTCAAATGCAAATGTATGTAAATTACTATGATAGAGATATTAAACAAGAAGAGGAAAATCCAACAGTAGGAATATTATTATCAACAAATAAAAATGAAACAGTTGTAAAATATACTCTTCCAAAAGATAACAAAACAATATTTTCTTCAGAATATAAATTGCATATGCCAACAGAGCAAGAATTTATTAGTGCTGTTGAAGAAGAAAAGAAAAATTTTGAATTAAATGAATAGATCTAATTATGGCAATTTTGCCATAATTAAACTAAAACATAAATGGGTAATTATTATGATAATATAAGTAAAAAAATTAAAGAATATTTTAAAATTTTAGAGCCTAATTTTCCAATGTAGCTGAATGAATATATAAATACAAAAGAATTATTAAAACAGTCTTATATCAGTATTACTTGTGGCACTATATATTCTGACTGTGCAATAAGTTTTTAAAGGCCATGTATTAGTGTAACAACATCCTAACTGTAAAATTCGGGTATTCGCGCTCTTTTTTTCTTGTTTTTTTAAAATTAGCTGTAAATGGTTGTAAATATTTTTTTACTAAATATAAACTACATTAAAAATTAAACAAAACCTTATAATTACTATATTTATAATTTCCAAATGGCTATTAATAGTAATTAGTCTAATAAATAAAGCTTGATTTATCTAAAATATTACCTTGTTTTTTTTTTTTTTTGGGTTATAATGTAAATGTAGGATAGGAGGAGTAAAGTGAAAAGGATGAGTAAAAAACAAAAAAGTTTGTTAATAGGGGGCTTATGTA
The DNA here is from genome assembly GCA_944332215.1 of uncultured Bacilli bacterium. GTDB lineage: Bacteria > Bacillota_I > Bacilli_A > RF39 > UBA660 > Coprosoma. The sequence goes on along the minus strand of CALVJP010000068.1, from coordinate 19,362 downwards.
CCATTGTCTTATTAATGGTCATTGGCTATGCAGCTTTTAGTAGTGTTTTAAATATTCAAGGAACAACTAATATATCTAGTAATTGGAATATTAAAATAACTAATGTAACAAGTAAAGATATTGTTGGAAGTGCCAGTAATCAAGAAGAGCCAAGCTGGGAAAATTTAACAGCTACATTTAATACTAATTTAGTAAGTCCTGGAGATAGTATTACTTATGAGATAACTGTAAGTAATGCGGGAACATTAAATGCTAAGTTAGATAAGATAACTTTAAGTGATACAAGTAATCCAGCTATAAAGTTTGAAACATCAGGTTTAACTGAGGGTGATATATTAAATGCGGGAAGTAATACGACTTTAAATGTTAAAGTCAGTTATGATATTAATGTAAGTAGTGATCCTGTAAATAAAGTAGGTGAATTAACTGTAACTTTAGATTATAGTCAAGCAGATGGGAGTGGAAGTAGTAGTCAAACGGCCGCTGAACAATTAATAGCTACCACCGTAACAAGCGGGGATGGCTTATATCAAGACGATTATGGTTATATTTATAAAGGCGCCAATCCCAATAATTATATAACTTTCAATAATGAAGTATGGCGAATACTATCAGTTCAGGCGGATGGAACAATAAAAATTGTCAAAAATACAAATGTTAGAGATATGGTATGGGACAGTACTAATATCAATAATTGGACCAGGCCAGCTAGTTTAAATACCTATTTAAATGAGGAATATTATAATAGTCTAACAGATATAGAATTTGTCTTAGGCCATGATTGGAATGTAGGTACAGTTTCTGAACATACTAATTTAGCTGAGCTCATAAATGATGAAAATAGTGATACATATTATGGATGGGTTGGATTAATAAGTTTGAGTGAGTATTTAAGAGCAAGTACAAATGATTCCCAATGTAACCATTACGAATTAAATAATACTAATTATGAAATGTGTCGAAATATAAATTGGTTATTTAATTCAAGCAATCAATGGACACTATCATCCTATATTTATAGTTCCTCTCAGGGTGTGTTCAATATTGGTTATGATGGATGTATATATGGTTATAATGCTTCTTTTATTGATGGTGTTCGGCCGGCTCTTTATCTAAGGCCTGACCTTAGTTTGACTGGATCTGGAACAAGTAATGATCCATATATATTATCAGGGATCCCTGATAATATATAATAAATGAATAATTATAAACAAATCACTATGATTTGTTTTTATATATTGTGAAAAACTTTTTTTGACACATTTTTAGTCAAATATACATATTATGCTTTAATTCGACAAATTATGACATTTTAACTTTGTTAAAATATTAGCGAGAGGTGATAATTATGACGGTATTTGACAATTTATTAGTAGATATAGTATGCACACTTTTCCCCTTTCTCGTTTATTTCCTTTATATTGCCTATAAAGAAATCGACGATGAAAGAGAAACCGAATTAGCTATTATATTAACAATTTTTTCGTCAATGTATATGGTACTTAAATATGGAAATCCAATGCTACCTTTAATGCCAATGCTAATTGTAAATACACCACTTTTAATTGCTTACTTGAAAAAAAACAATATTGCTATAACTATGGCTTCTATTGTCATAATATTTTATTACTTTAATTTCTATCAAGGTTATTTATTAATATTAACGATGGAATATATAATATATTATTGTATTTACTTGTTTTGTAATAAGCGAATCAGTATCGATTGGTACATTATTATATTTACCATTTTAAAAGTTTTATTTTTATCAATTTTGGCAACAAATATGTATCAATCAAATAATGCATTGGGGCATTTGCTTGAAGTAAGCTTTGTAGGTATTATTTTTGGATTAGTATCAATAGCAGTAGTTTATTTAATAAGAAAGGCTGAGGATATTTTGCGAATACATAAATCGGCAAAGGAAATGGAACACGACAAACAGCTAAGAACGACCTTATTTCAAATTACCCATGAAATCAAAAATCCAATTGCAGTTTGTAAGGGATATTTAGATATGTTTGATGTTAATAATCCCCAGCATAGCAAAAAATATATTCCCATTATGAAAGAGGAAATAGATACAGTTTTATTATTACTGGAAGATTATTTATCATTAAACCGCGTAAAATTGAACAAAGATATTTTGGATATTAGCATGTTATTAGAAGATACTTTGGATAAATATGATATGATTTTTAAAAATAGAAAAATTACGACAAAAGTGAATTTAATCGATGATGAAGTATATATCGATGGTGATTATAATCGACTTATTCAAGTATTTGTTAATATTATAAAAAACAGTATTGAAGCCTTGAAAGAAAATCCATTAATTGAAATTTGGAGTCAAATTATAGATAAAAAAATTTATATTTACTTTAAAGATAATGGGGAAGGAATACCTAAAGATATTTTAGAAAAAATCGAAGAGCCATTTTTTACAACAAAAATTAAAGGCACAGGATTAGGTGTTCCTCTGTCCAAAGGAATTATTGAAGCCCATGGTGGTGATATTAAATATGAATCCGATTATGGAATTTATACTTTAGTTACAGTTTCGTTACCATTAGCCAATTTAAAATAAAAACTCGGTATTTAAAAAATACCGGGTTTATTGTAATTCAGGATAATATTCTGCATTAAAAGTATGATTTGTAGCATCTAAATTTAAAAGGGTTTTGGTGTCAATCAAGAAAAACTTATGAAGTAATAAATTACTATGATCATTAGTAACAGGATCATCCCAAGTGAGGTCTAAATGTAACCAATTGCCATCTAAGTAAACTAAATTCCAAATATGATTATCATTAGCAATTTTATAGTTAGGAATTTTTAATTCATCGAGAAATATTTTCATCGCATCACTGTAACCACTACAAAGGGCTTTGCCCTCTAAAAGTGGCCCAAGGGCTTTGTGGGAATTATATTGATAAGTCTGATCATTGCCTTTTTCGATTTGAATTGCTCTTTCTTCATCATAAGTGGCATGGTTAATTAAGTAGTCGTGATAAGCTTTAATTTTGTCTTGATTGGACATATTCTCTTGAATAATTTCAGTTTGAATTGTCTTAATCTTTTCATTTATCTTTGTAATGTCCTCTTCACTATATAGTTTATCAATTTCAATGGTAGCTTTGCCGTAAGTATTAGTCGTAATAAAAAGCTTTTGATAACTATTATATGGAGAAATTAAATTATTAATGACCGATAATAGAGCTTGGTCCTCTGAAACACTTTTGAATTCTTCAGCACAGTTTTTAAAATCTTTATCACAGTAAAATGTAAATTCAGAAACGCCAGAATTTAAAACAGTATAAATAACGTTTAAAATATCTTGACGACTGTTTACATGAAAGTCATCAGTTTCCTTAACTAATTCAAAACCATAATTAGTCGAGTAATTATTACGATTAGGCGCCGTTACTTTCGTGTATTCAGTCACATTACTCATGATGAAAGTGACAATTTCTGTTCGATAAAAGAAACAGCAAACTAGTAATATTAAAAGAATAGCAGTTGATATTGAGAATTTATGTTTTTTCATTTTTTCACCTATTTTTGCTTAATGGAGCCATCATCTGGCCCAAACTTTCTATTTCTATAAAATATTATATCATGAGTTGGCATTTTTTACTGGGGTTTCTTCAAAATTCGATAAACATTTTACTAAGGCACATTATATAGTATGTAGTAGTGAGTCTTTATTATGCTTCTAATTATGCGTATTATAAGTTATGCTTTTTGTTTTAGGTTATGTGTCGATTTATTATTAATGCAAATAAAAAGCAACATCCTCAATGTTATAGGGATTAAAATTTAATAAAAAAAATCAAATTATTGCATTTGATTTACTTTTTTAGTTAATCTTGACTTTTCACGGGCACATTTATTTTTAGCCACTACATTGGCACCTGCTGCTTTGTCGATTCTTTTAATTGCTATTTTTAAAGCTTCTTCCGCTTTGTCTTTTTCCTTAGCTAAAACAGCCTTTTCAACATTTTTAACGGCAGTTTTCATGCTGGCTGTATAATTATTATTACGAACATTCTTTTTAGCATTAACTAAAATTCTTTTTTCAGCATTTTTCATATTGGCCATAATTTCACCTCCAAGCCACAACTCGTAAATACATTTTAACAAAAATTCAAGAAAAAAGCAATAAAAACTTGTTTTTTTGGGAAAATAGTTAATGGGTGATAAAAATGAGTCAAGAAAAAGATTTAGGTAAATATCAAGTCCGCACTGATTTAGCTATTGAAGTTTGTAAGAAAGGCATAAATACTAGGGAAATTGGTCCCATAAAAGTTACCAATATTGTTTTAAGTGATAAAGAAGGCACACCGATTGGCAAAAAAGCTGGGACTTATGTAACCGTCGAATTTCCTGATATTACAGATTATGATAATCGCGAAAAAATAACAACAGTTTTTACCGAAGAATTGCAAAAAATGTTGCAAACTATCAAAGCTAATGAACAAAGTACCTGTTTAGTGCTTGGCCTTGGAAATGAAAAAACCGCTCCAGATGCCGTAGGACCTTTGGTCATCGAAAAGACCATTGTAACCAATCATTTGTATGTTTATGGGAAATTAGATCCCGGTTTTCGCCGTGTTTGGGCTTTGTCGCCTGGGGTAATGGGCGAAACAGGAATGGAAACGAGTGATTTAATTAAAGGTGTGGTTGATGTGATTAAGCCTGATTTTGCTATCGTTGTTGATGCTTTAGCTTCAAGTTCCATAGAAAGAGTTAATAAAACCATTCAAATGACCGATGCTGGAATTAATCCGGGTAGTGGTGTAGGCAATAAACGCAAAGAAATTAGTTATGATACTTTAGGGATACCAGTTATTGCCATTGGCGTGCCAACGGTGGTAGACGCGGCCTCGATAGTTAGTGATACTATTAATTATATGTATAAACATTTTGCTTATACGAAAGAAAACTTGGATAATCCGGCTCAAAAACTTAAAGTGAAAGTTAACTACTTAAAAAAGAATGTTAATATTGCCGATGATGATAAGAAAAATCTATTTGGTTTAGTAGGCTCATTGAGTGATAGTGAAGTTAAATCTTTGATCTATGAAGTTTTAAATCCTGTGGGTTATAATTTAATGGTAACACCCAAAGAAGAAGATTTTGTAGTCCAAAAATTGGCTGAAGTTATCAGCACTGGTCTTAACACTGCTTTACACCCTGAAGTAAATAATTCGGCTAAAGTTAATTAAAATATAGCATTTTTTTGTTATATTTGTTATAATTATAAAGGAGGGTATATCAATGAGAAATATTTTAAAAACTTTTTTATTGTTTTCTATAGTTGTCCTAATTTTTGGCCTGCTGCCAGCTAAAGCCAATGCGGCGACCGTCACAGAAAGTAATATTCCGGGTTTATATATTCGTCATGTAGTTACAAGTTATGATTCAATTGATCCTAAACCTTGGATTATTGCCGATGGTCAAATAGTTTATTGTATCGAGCCCGGCATGCCGGTTAAAAGAAGCGATTATTATTCAACGACCGACTGGTCAGTTACCGGCTTTAGTAACGAATTAAAAGAAGAATTACAACTAATTGGTTATTATGGCTATCATTATCCAGGTCATCAAACCGCCAAATATTATGCTGCGGCTCAAGAATTAATTTGGCGAGCTATTTTACCTACTAGTAGTCACATAATTGAATGGTATTCAAATGCTTCGGGGACTCCATTAAGTGTGGAAGCTGAAAAAAACGAAATTAATAGGTTAATTGCCGAACATAAAAAAAATCCTTCATTTGCTTCTAAAACTTTTAAATTACGTGTTGGCAAAGAGTTAGAAGTTACCGATACAAATAATGTTTTAGCTAACTTTAAAATAAGTGGCCAAGGAGTAGCTAATTATACCATTAGTGCCAATAAACTTAAAATTACGGCTTTAGAAAAAGCCGGTACTGATAATTTAACTTTAACTAGAAATTTAACAAATCTTGGATCAACAATTATTTATTATCAAGATTCTACTCAAAATGCGGCTTTTTTAACCCTTTCATCCGCCCCTACAACTAATTTTAATGTAGTCGTTTATGATAAATATAAGCCAGAAACACCAGTTAAAAGCGTGAATACGGAAAAAATAGAATTAGGTAAAGATTTTGATTATCAAATATCTCATCATGTTGATTTAGATGATAGTGGCATTTATTTAGAAAAATATATATTTACTGATATTTTGGAAGATTGTTTAGAAGTATCAAAAGTAACAGTTACTAATGAAAATGATGAGGATGTAACAGATTTATTTGAGTATCAACTTGAAGAAAATGAAATTACTTTAACGGCTAAAGATTTAGATGATAAAGATTTTTACGGACATACTTATAAATTTAACATCACAGTTCATACAAAAAAAGGTTATGATATGTCAGCTTATCAAGAAGGGGATACTTATATAATTCCAAATACAGCTGAAATCACAACTGATGATACCACAGTGCCAACTAATGAAGTCGAAGTTAATTATACGCCAGAAAAGGTCAATGTTCCAAAAACAGCCGCCGAGATGTCACTGCGCATTGTCCTTATAGGTCTTGGTTTAGTGGCAGTGGCCATAGCTGGTTATTATATTGTTTATTTTAAAAAGGCTAAACAAAAATAGAGCTGTTGACACTTTATCAGCAGTTTTTTCTTTATAAAAAATGCAGAAACATTTGCTGATGCATGTAAGAGGCCATGTAAATATTAAGGTCATATATGTATTAGCAAAACAATGGTATAATACGGCCTAGGATATATCATATTTGAAAAACTAAAGAAACATATGCCCGTAATCCCCAAAATGTTAAAACTCATAAATTTCGCGCTAATAAAACAGGCGAGATTATTCGACAGTGGTTTATGAAAAGGCCAAAACATCTGTGAAAGAGCAAAAGTTTACTCTGAGGTCAGCTTAGTAAAATTTATTTTGCCCATGTTCATTGTTTTTTCTAGGTGACCGTGGTAAAATTACTATGAGGTAAAAGATCATGAATAGAAAAAAACGAAATGCAGTTATTATTATAGTTTGTTTTATAGCCTTAGTAATAGGAATTTTTATTATTTCATATAATTATTTAGTAGCTAAAAAAAACTTGGCTTTTGAAACTGTGGATTTACAATTGAATAATAATGCTTCGCCAGCTGAAATTATTAATGAGCAGGAAGTTGAAATTGAAAATGATACCGTGGTTGCCGATGTCAAAAAAAACGTAGCTAAGGAAGATTATATTGGTTTTTTGGAAATTCCTAAAATCAATCTGGTAAAAGGTTTTGTCAGCAAAGACTCTAAAAGAAACAATGTTAATTTTAACTTACAAATAATTAAACCATCAGATTATCCAGATGTTGATAAAGGTAACTTTATTATTGCCGCACATTCAGGAAATAGTCAGATTAGTTACTTTAAAAATTTATATAAATTAGAAATCAATGATGTCATCAATGTTTATTATAAAGAAAAAAAATATATTTATAAAGTTATCAATATATATACGCAGCCCAAGACTGGGGAAATTGCCATATATAGAGATAATCGCGTGACTACTATAACTTTAGTTACTTGCACCAAAAATGATGATACGACACAAACAATTTATATCGGAGAATTAATTAGTAAAGAGGAAAATAAGGAGGGATAAAATGGAGGAGCTTTCACTTTGGAAGATGCTAGAAATTATTGGTAATTTAATTTTATCCTCACCTTTTTTTCTCATGACTTTAATTATTGGCCTGATTATGGTAATTTTGATGATTATTAGTATTCGAAAATATAAAAAAATTACTAGGGGGTTAATGATTGGTGTATGGCTTTTTTTAGTTTTATTTATAGTTATTCGTTATAATGATTATTTATATGTGTTATTTGATAATTTAATCAACAATATTTTTATGCAAATCTTTTTTCCTAGTTTAGTGACGTATGTAATTATTTTATTAATTAGCACCGGAATTTTACTTTATAGCTTATTTAGTCAAAATTTAAGAAAATTTATGAAAATTATTAATTTTATTTTTACGTTTATAATTTGGTTTTTGACCTTATTAACTTTAGATATGATCGTAAACTCAGGGGTCAACATTTATGAGCCACTGACAATATATTCCGATAAAACTTTATTGGTTTTGGTCGAAATGTCAATGATTGTTTTTGGGGTATGGATGCTTTTATTATTAAGTATTAAACTTATTTTGATTTTAATAAAAAAAAGTGATGAGAAAATCGTCAAAGATTTTTTAAAAACTGATGATAAGGTTGAAGTTTTAAAATTATAAAACTAAGCTTTCACAAAATAGATAAAAAGTCTATTTTTTTTTGTAAAATATGTCATAAACGCTTTTTCTACATTTTATTTACACATAAATTTTTATAATGTGAATAAGTAAAAAGTAGGTGAGGACATGAAAAGAGTTAAAACAAGAAAAAGAAGAAAATTTAAATTTCGTATATTAGGCTATGCTTTTTTAGTTTTTTGTGGTTATCAAGTTTCTTATAATGTCATTATGAATGTGAAATTAGCCGATACTAACGAGGATTTTATTAAATGTTTATTAGCTGATTCTAATTATCATATGCTATATGAAAAAAAAGCCAATAATTTATTGAGTAAAGCTTTTACTTATTTTTTCGATGTCAACGAGCCAGTTAGTATTTTAGAAAACACTTTTCATTTTAAAGCTAATAAAACCTCCGAAGAAGTAGCTGGTTATGTCAGTAATCCTAAAGGCGAAAAAGTTACTAAAACTTCAGAAGATCCGGCAGTTTTTATTTATAACACCCATCAGGCTGAAGCCTATCAAGGTAAAGCTTTGGAGTCTTATAATATTACTCCAGGCGTGATGATGGCTTCTTATATTTTACAAGATAAATTAGCGAATGAGGGCGTGAAAGCTTTAGTAATGGAGGATAATTTAATCGATTACTTGAATTTAAATAACATGAAACATGCCCAAAGTTATAAAGCTAGTCGCTATTTTGCCGAAGAGACCATTAAAAATACCCCGTCACTAAAATTAATTATTGATTTACATCGTGATAGTCTTTCTAAAGAAAAATCAACTACAGTTATTAATAATAAATCATGTGCTAAAATTGTTTTTGTGGTAGGTAATGAATATGACAATTACGAACAAAATTTAAACATGACGAATAGTTTAAATAATTTGATAAAAGAAAAATACCCAACCCTAACAAGGGGCGTATTAATTAAAGGTGGCGCGGGGAGTAATGGGGTTTATAATCAAGATTTAAGTCCCAAAATGACCTTGATGGAAGTCGGGGGCGATGCTAATACCATTGACGAAGTTTTAAATACTTTAGAACTTTTGGCCCCGATAATTAAGGAGTTTATCAGTGAACCGTAAAATTTTGAAGAAAGTCTTTCGATATAGTGTTATGGTTTGTTTCGTCACCTTTTTAGCCCTTTATATTTCTCAAAGTACAGGATATGTGGAGTATGAAAATAGTAAACAAGTTGCTTTAACGGAAAAGCAAATTAAAGAATTTGAGGCTGATGTGGCCGCCGGCAAAGCAATTGATATTAAAAAATATGTCAAAACTAATGAAAAAAATTATCAAAATTCATTATCAAAAATGGGCTTAAAAATTTCTAAAATGTCCCAGCAAGGAGTGAAATCAGTGGTGGAAGGCGGTTTTAAACTTTTAGGTAAACTCGCATCTTAATCTTTTTTCTGATAAGAAAATATGATATGATGTAATCAGGTGATATTATGGATCAGTTGATAATTGGTAGCCATGTTAGTTACGGCTCTAAAGATGGTTTAATGGGGAGCTTAGAAGAAGCTTTAAGTTATGGGGCGAATACGTTTATGTTTTATACTGGTGCACCACAAAATACAACTAGGGGCCCAATTGATGAAAAAACGACTCAAAAAGCTAAGGCCAAAATGCTAGAGTTAGGGCTGGATATTAAAGAGGTGATTATCCACGCTCCTTATATTGTTAATTTAGCCAATGATCAAGATCATGAAAAATATTCATTTGCCATAAATTTTTTAAAACAGGAATTACAAAGAGCAGCTAAACTAGGAATTGAAAAAGTTGTTTTACATCCAGGGAGTCATGTTGGTTTAGGAACTAAGACTGGAATATCCAATATTATTAAAGGTTTAAACGAAATTTTAGATACCCCAGATGGCCCAATTATCTGCTTGGAAACAATGGCTGGTAAAGGAACCGAAATTGGCCGGACATTTGAGGAATTAGCCGCCATTATTAAAGGCATCAAAGAACAAAAACGCATCATGGTTTGTTTGGATACTTGTCATATTAATGATGCTGGTTATGACTTAAAAAATTTTGACCATGTCTTAGCCGAATTTGATCATATTATTGGCCTTGATAAATTAGCCTGCGTGCATGTTAATGATAGCAAAAATGCGTGCGGGGCCCATAAAGATAGACATGCTAATATTGGATTTGGTACAATTGGGTTTGATAATTTACTTAAGGTGATTTATCATGAAAAATTAAAAGAAGTCCCTAAAATTTTAGAGACTCCTTATGTGTCAGTAACTGAAGAAAGTAAGGATCGAACTTATCCACCATATAAACAGGAAATTGCCATGATCAAGGCTCAAAAATTCAATGCTAATTTAATTGAGCAAATCAGAAATTACCACAAATAACCTTGATAACGTTTGCGGTATTCATCGTATAAAGCCATAACTTTATCATAATTTTCAGGTGATAAAGTTTCTTTTAATTTGGCTTTCACTGGTGCATCATTACCCGCTAATAAATCTTCATAATGGTTTTTAGCTAAATCATAGAGTACGTTTAATTCACTTTTGCTCAAATCGATATTGTTTTTTCGGGCAAAATCGTTTATATTATTAATGGTAAGTTTATCGATGTATTGTTTAATTAAACTATTCATAATTCCCCCTTTATATAAATATATGTAAATAAGTCAAATAAGTTATTAAAAATGAGGTGCGATAATGCGAAGAAAGGTAAAAAAAGAAAAGCCGATTAAACCAATGATTAAAGGCCCTTTGCTCAAAAGAAGAAAGCCTTTACAATATTCATCGGGTTATAAGGTCAATAAAGATATAAAACAAGAAATTGAAAAAAGATATAATATTTTAACGGCTTTAGTCGTCACCTTTATTGTTATTTTAATGGGGGGATTATTTTTTGTACAAGTGGTGCAAAATGAGCATTATAAAGCAGAAATGGAAACTTTAACCCAAAAAATAGTTGAAGGTCCCAGTGCCCCACGGGGCCGAATGTATGATCGGCATGGTCGTTTAGTAGTTGATAATAAAGCAAATAAAGTTATTTATTATCAAAAGCCCAAAAATATAACGACGAAAGATGAAATGAAAATTGCTTATAAATTGGCTTCCATGATTAATCTTGATTATAGTAGATTAACAAATCATGATTTAAGAGTCTTTTGGCTAAAAAACAATAAAGAAAAGGGTAAAGAGAAAATTACGGAAGAAGAGTGGGATAAACTTGAGCAAAGAAAATTAACGACTGAGGAAATCGAAACCATGAAACTAGAGCGTATTACGGCCGAAGAATTAGGTGTTTATACGGAAAATGATAAGAAAGCGGCTTATATTTATACTTTAATGAATACGGGTTATTCTTATGCCGAAAAAATTATCAAAGATACTGATGTTACAGATGAAGAGTATGCTTTGGTGGCGGAAAATATCAGTGAACTTAGCGGGGTAAATGTAAAACTGGATTGGAATCGAGTTTATCCATATGGTGATGTTTTTAAAACCATTTTAGGAACAGTTTCAACTTCTAAAACGGGGATTCCCCTAGAACTTAAAGACCATTATTTAGAAAATGGGTATAGTTTAAATGATCGTGTAGGTATTAGTTATTTAGAATATCAATATGAAGATTTACTCAAAGGAAAAAAAAATAAGTATCAAGTTATGAATGATGGATCATATAAATTAATAGAGGAAGGATCCCGTGGTAATGATATTGTATTAACGATCGATATTGAATTACAAAAAGCGGTTGAAGAGATATTAACAGAGGAAGTGTTAAAAACCAAAAGAGAGGCTAATACAGAATATTATAATCGTTCTTTTGTTATTATCACGGATCCACAAACGGGGGAAATCTTAGCTATGGCGGGTAAACAGGTTAAAGAAGAGGAGGGCCAGCAAGTAGTTTATGATTATACACCGGGTATCTTGACTTCACCAGTAGTTATGGGCTCCGCCGTAAAGGGGGCTAGTCAAATTGTCGGTTATAATACAGGGGCCCTTAAAATTGGGGAATATCGACAAGATACATGCATCAAAATTGCGGCGACCCCAGAAAAATGTTCTTGGAAGCAATTAGGCCGTTTAAACGATATTGGAGCTTTGGCATATTCATCGAATACTTATCAATTTTATACAGCGATTAAAGTGGGCCATGGTACTTATAAATATAATCAGCCATTATCTGTTGATAAAGAAGCTTTTGATATTTACCGCACTACTTTTGAACAATTTGGTTTAGGAGTTAAAACGGGAATAGATTTGCCTGTTGAAAGTTTAGGATATAAAGGCTCGAAAACAACTTCTGGTTATTTGCTCGATTTTTCTATTGGACAGTATGATACCTATACACCAATTCAGTTGGCCCAGTATATTGGAACTATTGCCACGGGTGGAAAACGCATGCAGCCATTTTTATATAAAGGTTTATATGATAGCTCAGCTAAAAATCATTTAGCTTCGACTACCCCCCCAACTGAATTAGGCAAGGTCGATACAAAAGCCGAATATATGGACCGGGTTCATCAAGGGTTTGAAGCCGTATTAAGGTATGGAACAGGCGCTGGTTATATTAATATGGAATATAAACCGGCTGGTAAAACGGGAACTAGTCAAAGTTTTATTGATACCGATGATGATGGCGTGGTTGATAAAGAGACGATTACGACGACGTTTGTGGCTTATGCGCCTTACGATGATCCAGAGGTAACCTTTACAATTATTTCACCTGATGTGTCAAGAAACGATGGGCGCACTTCTTATCAGTCATCGGTAAATAAGCGTTTAGCCCAAGCAATTTCAAAAAAATACTTTGAAATTTATCAATAATTTGTTATAATGTAAATAGACATGTAAAAAAGGAGGGATATTATGGCAAAAAAAGGCGAAGCAAGAGAAAATACAACACTTGTTTGTACCGTGTGTAAAAATGAAAGTTATCGTACTGAGAAAAATAAAAGAAATACTCCAGAACGTTTAGAATTAAAGAAATATTGTCCAAAATGTCAAAAGACAACGTTACATAAGGAAAAGAAATAGGCGACTAGGAGGAAATTATGATTAATATTAACGATATTAAAAATGGAATGACGGTTATTGTTGATGGTAATGTCTGTCAAATAATTGAATTTTTACACGTTAAACCGGGAAAAGGCCCTGCTTTTGTAAGAACTAAGCTTAAAAACTTAAGAACTGGGGCAACTGTTGAACATACTTTTAATACGAATATTAAGTTGGAAAAAGCTAATATTCAAAAAATGTCAATGCAATTTTTATATGAAAATAGCGGCAGTTATAATTTTATGAATATGGAAACGTATGAACAAATTGAATTGTCGAAGGATCAATTAGGTGAAGATGCCAAATATTTAAAAGAAGGCATTAATGTCGATATTTCATTTTATGAGGGGGAAGTATTAGGCATTATTTTGCCAGAGAAAATTTCATATGTTGTGACTTCAACAGAGCCAGCAGTTAAAGGTAATACAGCAACCAATGCGACGAAAGATGCTGTATTAGAAAATGGCTTAACTGTTAAAGTGCCATTATTTATTAATCAAGATGAGACTATTGTTGTTTCTACAAAAGATGGCAAATACGATTCCAGAGCTTAATAATATAAAGGAATAAAAAGAGGTGGAAATATGTTAGAAAGAAATAGGTTTTTAGCTATTAAAAACTTAGCTAAAGATATTAGAAAAGAAAACGAAAAATTATTTAAGGCATTTGAAAAAGAGACAATGGAAGATGCCGTTAGAGAAAAGGAAGAATTTATCGAATCAGTTATCGACAGTATGGAAATTGCTTTTAGTGAAGGGGAGCAAGGAAAAGAAGAAAAACAAATTTTTCGAGCTAATATATTGATACCTGATGATTTAGACTTTTTTGCGGCGTATTCTAAAGATAAAAATATCCGTAATTTGATGAATAAATATGCTGTAAGTATTGAAGATATTATGAGTAAAATAACGGAACTTAATATTTATGGTAAATACATTGATACGTTTAAAGAGGACACTGCGGAATCGGAAACTACTGATTTTGTCGATGAAATGGTAAATTTAACTTCAAAAGAGGCGGAAAGCTTATTGGATGAAATTGAAGATTTATCTAATGTAATGGAAGAACTTAATATTCCAGCTCAAGACGAGAAAGAAACTGGTGAGGAAAAAATTGAACCGGAAGTTATTGAGGAAGAATCACCAGCGGAAGAGAATTTGCCAGAGGAAAAGCTTGATGATTTAGTAGCCACCGATATAACTTTAGATGATGAATTTGATGATATTAGTAATGCGGTATCTGGTTTTGTCGATGAATATTCTAAAACGCAGGAACGTTTAAATAAAGCCCAAGAGGATTTAGAAAAAGCTCAAATTGAAAAAAACAAATTAGAGCAAGAAATTTCAAAACTGAAAGATGAAGCTGACGAACTTAAACGCCGCAATTTAGAAAGTGTTAATGCTTTAAATAAAGCTCAAGAGGAATCTCAGTTGTTGAATAATGAAAACATTACTTTAAAAGAGCAAATTAAAGTGATGGAGAAAAAAGTTAGACAATCAGCTGAATTACTTAGAAAAATTTATAACAGTATTCCGAAAAAATAAAGCCTATTTAAGGCTTTTTTTGTAAAAAGATGTAAAGATAGTGGAAAATATTTACAAATCTTCCCAAAAAGGACTACTTTTTTGATAAAATTAATTTAAAGTAGGAGGGATTTTAAGGATGAGAAGAGCTTTGGTTATATTTATAATTTTATTTGTTCCACTGATAAATGTTCAAGCGGCAACAAGGCCGGATTCTATTAATTATAGTGATACATTGAGCATGGATAATGAGCTACTAATGGATGTTAATAAAACTATTTTGTATGGAGCCGATATTTACAGTTATATTATATGGCATCTTCCTATGGGGGAATTTACTTTATCCTGTAAAGCTGAACTTGATCCAGGTTTAAGTTATATTTTAGCTAATGGTTACCCCAACAAAGCAATAACCAGTGTAGATTTGGTCGATTGGAATATTACGCAGTATGCTATACTTTTATATTTAATTGATGAGGGATATATAAATCAAAGTAATGATGAAGGTTTAAAACGTGATTATACCGATTTTTTGAACGGTTATAAAGAAATGGCTAATGATCCAGATAATATAGAATTTTTTAATAAAATTAATGAATTGGTACAAGAAGCCAAAGAATATCAAGCTAATTATGTAGAAGAAATTTTTTTAGAAAATAATAATACATCTTTAACTTTATCACAAGATGGGCGTTACTATGAATCAGAATTTTTGAAAGTTAATACGGGAACTGCTAAGACGTTTAAAATTGAATTTGTTAAAGCTCCAGATAGTGTCTTTGTGGTTGATAAAAATGGAAAGAAAAAAACGGAATTGAATATAGGTGAAGAATTTCAAATAAAAATCCCGGCTAATGATATAGATAGCAGTAGTATTAGGTTTAAAATAAAAGTGCAAAATGTGGTTGATAAATTTTATTTATATAAAAGTATTGATCAAAACTTGATATTTTCATCTAATAAAATGGATATAACATTGGATGACCAATATTCAAATTTAATTTTGTCAACACCATATACTGACGAATTTGAAACTGAAAAGCTATTTTTCTTGAATGTTAAGGCCATAGGTAAAATAGCTGTGCCAATAACCTCATTAAATTATCCGCTGGTTATCTCTATAATAGGTGCCATTTTAATTGTTGTGGCTGTAGTTATTATTCTTTTGTTAACGAAAAAGAAAAAAGCTTAAGATAAAAAAAGTAAATTAAATAATATATTTTCTGCAAAAGGTTTTGAAAAAATCAAGGTAGATGATAAGTTATTATTTGAGGAGGAAAGTCTTAATAAAGACTATAATGAGTCTATTTACATTGATTGACACTTCGGCGAAAAAAGTAAGTTTATGGAGAATGTTACTTTCTAAGTCGCCGGCATGCTATTTTTGTATTAGCTGTCTAAAAAAAAGACATTATAGAAAAGAGTGTGTTTTATGTTAAACATATATAATGTTGTTGATAAAATGGAATTCTTAAGAGAAGTTATTACACTAGAGCATGATGAGTGGGCTCAAGATAAGGAAATTGATCGAGAAAGTAGAATTACCGCGAAAATTGAAAAGGTCAAAAAAAATTTATCTCGAAATGATTTTTGCAAATTAATTTTGCTGGCTGATAATGAATTAATTGGTTTTATTTCGCTTTTCCCTCACGATTGTGCCGAATATCCAAATTTGACCCCATGGTATGCCACTATGTATGTAAAAAAAGCATATAGAGGTAGAGGCTATTCAAAATACTTAAATGATGCTTTTATATGTGAGGCTTTGAAAAGAAAATTTAAGGTTCTTTATTTGAAAACTACATTAACAAATTATTATGAAAAGTTTGGGGCTCAGTGGATAGCCAATATAAATGAAACTGAAAAACTATACAAATTTGATTTATCTTTGTTATAAAATAAGGTTTACAATTATGATATATTGTTGCTGTAAATACCCGAGAAAAGGAGGGTGATTATACGATATTTACAAAGAAAAAATAATGTTAAATTAGTCACAACTCTAAAATTTATGGTTTTGAAATAATATATTTTAAATCTTATGTACTTAATTTAGCATTATCAACAATATTTTATATAAAGGAAGTGCGATATGAAAATAAAATTAAGTATAGATGATAAAGAGGCTTTGGCAATCAAAAACAAAAAGAATTGAAATAAGATGGGCAAAAAATGCTGACGCGGATGATTACAGGTGTTTAAAATCAAATGATGTTATTGAATTTCATAGTCAAAGTTTGGGCATTTTTTATACAAAAGTAAAAGAAGTAAATTGTTATGCTTCTTTAGATGAGTTATTTTTCATGGAGGGAGCCAGATATATAATATCTTCCACAGATAATATTAGGCAAAATATTCATCAAATTAAAGATGATATTGTGTCAAATAAAATTTATGCTATTCATCTGGAATATCTTTATAGCGAGAATACGGTATGGGAAGAATTATACGTGAAAGCTAAAAACGTTATAAATCCTCGCGATGTTTCTGGTATGATAAGTGCTGGCGGAGTAGGGGCAGCGATTTTAACTAGAAATCATAATATTTATACTGGTGTATGTATTGATATAGCTTCTACTTTAGGCATGTGCGGGGAAAGAAATGCCATTGCTAATATGATTACTAATAGGGAAAATGAAATAACCAAACTAGTTTGTGTTGACTCTCGTGGAAATGTTGGCTCTCCATGCGGTGCTTGTAGGGAGTATTTGATGCAATTAGATAGGAATAACCCAAATATTGAAATATTAAAGAATGAAAAGACAGAGGAAACTGTTAGATTAAAAGATTTGATACCTGATTGGTGGGGTTCTGATAGAGTTATCCCCAAATAAAATTTGAGTATAAGCTAGCTTACTTTAATAAAACAATCAATTAATTAGTTTTTTTGCAGATTTCTTAATTTGTATATTTTTTGCTTGACAAACATATAATTAATCTGTATAATCGTATAGGAAATGAAAAAAAGGAAAGAAGAAGTGTCCACTTCTCACCCGATTGTCGCTTAGCAATGGGTCAATGCCGCTGAAAGTTAAAGGTTAAATAACTAAAGAAGCATAAGTGGATACGTTCGTATTCACTTTTTTATGGAGGTGTCAGGTATCGCAAGTAGGGATAAAGATTTGTACATAAACGAACAAATAAGAGCAAAAGAAGTAATGGTAATTGGACCAAATGGTGAGCAATTAGGGATAAAGCCTTTAAAAGATGCTTTAACTTTGGCATCATATGCAGGTTTTGATTTAGTTTTAATCAATCCAAAAGGAACACCACCGGTTTGTAAAATAATGGACTATAACCGTTACAAATATGACCAAAAGAAAAAACAAAAAGAAAATATGAAACGTCAAAGAGAAGCAAACCTTGAAATGAAAGAATATAGATTGTCTGTATCGATAGATGTTCATGATTTCAATACTCGTGTTAATAATGCCACTAAGTATTTACAAAAAGGACATAAAATCAAGGTAACTATTCGTTTTAAAGGGCGAGAAATGGCTCATAATCATTTGGGTAAAGATGTATTACTACGTTTTGCGGATACGGTTAAAGACTATGCGACAATTGAGCAACAGCCTAAATTAGATGGTCGTTTTATGACAATGATACTTACGCCAATTAAGGAAAAATAGGAGGAATATGTTATGGCTAAGAAAACACAGAAAACTCATAAAGGTTTATCGAAAGTTATCAAAGTAAGAAAAGGTGGGTCTATAAAATACCAACCAGCTAATAAAAATCACAAATTAACTCATAAAAGTAATGCTTCAAGAAGAAGAAGGCATCAAGATTCTGCACTACACAGTACAGATTTAAAAAGGGTTAAAGAATTAATTAATAAATAAAGGAGGACATATAGATGACAAGAGTTAAAGGAGGGACGATTACTCGTGCCCGTCATAAAAAAGCGCTAAAAGAAGCTAAAGGTTATTTTGGCAGTAAACACAAATTATATAAAACAGCTAAAGAACAAGTAAGACATTCATTAATGTATGCTTATCGAGATAGAAGAACGAAAAAAAGAGATTTTAGAAAGTTATGGATTACCAGAATTAATGCTGCTTGTAGACAAAATGATATTTCTTATTCAAGATTTATTAATGGCTTATCAAAAGCAGGGATTGAAATCAATAGAAAAATGCTTTCAGAAATTGCAATTGACAATCCTCAAGTTTTTGCTGGATTAGTAGCGACTGCTAAAGATGCTTTAGCTGGTAAAGAAATTAAGGAAGCCCCAAAAACAGCTGCGAAAAAAGAAGAAACAAAAACAGTAGCTAAGAAAGAAACTAAAACTGAAACCAAAGATGATTTGGCTAAATTAACGGTTGCTGACCTTAAAAAATTAGCCAAAGAAAAAGGCGTAGAAGGTTATTCTACGATGAAAAAAGCTGAATTATTAGATGCCTTAAAATAAGGTATCTTTTTTTTGAAAAATTATTCAAGAAAAAAATTACCTTGTTTTTTTTTTTTTTTTTTTTATAATGTTTTTAATATAAATAATAAAA
>CALVJP010000067.1 GCA_944332215.1 uncultured Bacilli bacterium | reverse complement strand
TTTGTTTATCAGCTTGATTGGAATCACTATATTGACGGTCTTGATTAACTTTTATTTTTTTAACAACTGGCTCTAATTCTTTCGTAGTTTATTGGTCTGTTTTAACATTCTTTTTATGAGCCGGTTTTGAATTACTTTTATTGGTGCTCTTTTTAGCAGCCGGTTTATTGATGTTTTTATTTTTCTTTGTCGTTTTGGAATTTTTTGATTTATTTTCTTCCATCTATATCACCCGGCTACCATTATAGCACATCTTGTTAAAAAATCAAAGTTTTATTTACTAACCGGCATGGTGCTAACTGAGTTAGCGACATTCATTAATTCGGTTTCACTCATATTATCGGAAACAACATAATACTCAATACCATTACTAACCCAACTAATCATGTTGTCTGAAACAGCGGCAACACTCGTAGCTAATTGAAATGGCTCCCCATACACAGAAACTATGGCTAAATCATCCGTGCTAGTAGCCGTTTGCTGAACAAACATAAAGGGATTATCACCTTCAAAAGTCATAATGACACGTTGGCCATTTTCAAGATCGACAGTATCTTTACTAGCCAATTTCGTATTTTCTGGTACATACATCGGATATGTATCACCATCAATTTTACTAACCGTTTCGGTAGTATCTTCAGTTTTAGCTGCTTCCATATTTTCTTCTAAAGCAAAGTATTTATCTTTAAATTCAGCTTTTAAATCAACATGTTTAAAGGTCATTTTAATCAGAACATCACCACTTTTATTCATAACTTCAACTTTTTTAGGATTTAATTTTTTATCAAAATAAATATTTTGTTTAACAAGATCACTATTATTAGGATAATTAACACTAGTGGTAAAAACATAATTATCTTTGGTTTGTTTAAAAGTTTTTTTGCTATCGTTTTGAATATCGCTTAACAAAGTCTGTAACAAATAAGTCTGTGAATTGTTATATGGCCAGTCACTTTGGAATTTGAAACTTTTATTTAATGATGGTGTAAGGACATATACACCGTCAGTGTTTTTTAAAATTATTTGTTCATGATTATTCGTTTTGTTTTTTAAAGAAACTCTAAATTTATCATCTTTAGCGTATGATGCTTCAACATCGTATTTATAGACATCATCATTATTGGTAATTTCTAACAATCCTGTCAGATTATAACCTTTTAAATTATTTATTTTCTTTTCTAAATCTTTTTGAGCATCCTTACTACTATAATTCCCACATCCTACTAATAATAAACAGGCAACTAAAACTAATAATATTTTTTTCATTTTTTCACCTCATATTCAATTTCACTTAAGTATATGGATGTGTTTTTTAAAATATTCATGAATATTTCCAGTTTTTTCGGACACAATATAAATAAAACAGGAAGGAGCAGATTATGGAGACTTTACAGAAAATTTGTTTAGTAATTACAATTATAGGTGCTGTCAACTGGGGGCTTATAGGTTTATTTGACTTTAACTTAGTAGAATCCCTTGTAGGAACAGGCGCTTTTGCCAAGGTAATTTATACGTTAGTAGGAATTACCGGATTAATCAACATTGGTATTTTATTCAACCATTTAGAGACAAAATAAGTTTTTTGAAAGTCCTAACTAATTGTTAGGCTTTTAAATTGTTGTTTAAAGTGTTGGAGCTTCGATAGAAAATATGATAAAATAAAGATGAAAAGGAGTAAGATATGGAGTATGTATTATTAATAATCGGTCTAGTTATTATTATCAAAGCTAGCGATGTGTTAATTGAAGCTGCTAGCAGTTTAGCTTTAGGTTTTAATATTTCCAAAATGTTGATTTCCTTGACCATTGTAGCTTTTGGTACTTGTGCCCCAGAACTTGCCATTTCATTTAATAGTATAATGAGTGGTAATAGCAACATGGCTTTAGCAAACGTGGTTGGTAGTTGTATTGTCAATGTTTTTTTAATTATTGGCTTAGCCGCTTTTATCCGACCAATTCAAATTAAACACACTACAATCAAAAAAGAATTGCCAATTTTATTAATTATAACTTTAGGATTTACAATTTTAACTTTGGATAGTATGTTTAATCCCGCTACCCCAAATGCTCTGACCCGAGCTGATGGTGTGATTTTATTAATTTTGTTTTCTTTATTTATTTTATATTTAGTAAAAGCCATTAGAAAACGAAATAAAAATGAAAGTCCGGCGGAAACGAAATATAATAAGCCTATTTCTATTATGTTATTAATTATTACAATTATTCTCATCATATTTAGTAGTGAATTAGTAGTGGATAATGCGATTATTATTGCTGAAAATTTTGGCATTAGTCAAAAAATAATTACATTATGCACGATAGTTATTGGGACTAGTTTACCGGAACTAGTCATGACGGTAAACTCTGCTAAAAAAGGGGAATTCGATATTGCTATTGGCAATATTATCGGCACCAATATTTTTAATATTTGTATTGTATTAGGTTTGCCGATAGCTCTCTTTGGTAATTTAGCTATTGTGGGCTTTAATTATATTGATATGTTATTTGTATTTGCTTCGTCTTTATGCTTATTTATATTTGCTAAAAGTGATAAAAAAATCACAAAGGTTGAAGGGGCCTTTATGATTTTAGCATTCATTTTATATTATGGATATGTTCTTTTATTTTAAAGCTATTAGTTATTTGATAGCTTTTTCTATTTTATTATAGCTAAACACAGTAATAATATTGGAAATACCATCAAGCATTAAGAACACGCCTAAAACTCTAATTAAAATGGTCAATGAAGTAAAT
The DNA here is from genome assembly GCA_944332215.1 of uncultured Bacilli bacterium. Classification (GTDB taxonomy): domain Bacteria; phylum Bacillota_I; class Bacilli_A; order RF39; family UBA660; genus Coprosoma. Next base: position 11,325 of record CALVJP010000067.1, on the reverse strand, counting down.
GGATTGAGGATTAGTAAAATTCCAAAAATAAAGACTAAAATTGCCGCAATTAGTACTTGCCACCAATTACTGTATTCATACTTTTTTAATCTAACTGATGATTCTAGTTTGCTAAAAGCATCTATAACCAGAATAACTCCTGTCACAATTGGAATGAATGAAGCAAAAAATTCGGGATTCATAACGACAAAAACGCCTAAAACAATAAATAAAATAGCTAGAATTAAAGTAGCCATGGCTAAGGGGCCATATACTTCTGATTGAATGTAAGTATAAATGGCTAAACCACCAATGATCAAACATAAAGCCCCAATTAAATAACAAATTGAATTACTAACAAAAGCTGGAGCTAATAACATAACTAAACCAATAATAATATAAAATCCCGCCATAATAAGTAATGATGATTTTATTTCTTTTAAAAATTCCATATTTCCCTCCTATTCTTTATATTAATAATAACTTTTTTATAGGATGTTGTCAAGAAGATCCACTTAATTAGTCTAATTAAAAGCTGTATGCCGAGCATACAGTTTTAACTTATTTTTCCACAATTTTAATTCTAACCTTTTTGGTTTTAGAAACGTATTGAACCCGAGAATCAGTGCCTTCAACTTTAACTAGAATTTCATATTCACCTGGCTTATAATCTTTTAAATCGATGTACGCGGTAATGTCGTCAGCTTGTAAGTTTTTAAGGACTGAAGAAACACCTTTAACATTGACCGTCACTTTAATGTCATCCGCACTTAAACCTTGAACGCTATAATTATCATTGAGGTTACGAACATCAATATTAACATCATCAATATCTTTATCGGTCGAATCGCCCAAAGTGAATTTTAAAGTGACATTATTGACAGACATTGACCTAATGCCTTTTGGTTTGTTTAAATCAAGTTTGTATTCGCGGTCCTCTTTAAGTCCGGTAACATCAACTTCTAACGGAATGTATTCTAGGTTTTCTAAAGTTGATTCTTTACCATAAACGATAACGGTGGATTCACTCATGGAAATAGAACTAATGGCTTTACCAAAGCCAATATCACCTTTTGGTACCACTTTAATTGGAACATTTTTACTTGGTGAAGCTATTTCTAAATCAACATTGATTTTCGCAGGGACAATTTCCACATCTAAAGCGGTCCCATCTTTATCATAGGCTTTTAAAGGCACATCTTTTAAAGTAGTCACACCCTCTTCTTGTTTGCTAAGCTCATCAATATCCACTAAGGCTTTAACCGTAGCTACTTTAGTTAAACTATTAACTGCGTTTTTATCATCGGTTCCTTTAATAACCACTTGATCCGTTTCCGGTGTGATGTTTTCAATAACTAATTTTGAATCCAAATTATCTTGATTTAAAATATCGGTTGTCAAAGTTTTTGTCTCAGAAACCTTAGAATAAATATTGACAGTCGTGGTTGAAGGATTCACACTATAACCAATTGAACTTAAAGGCTGGCTATATTCAATATTAACTTTATGCGAGCCCGGTTTTAATCCAGTTAAATCAACGGTAACTTTAGAAGTCGTTGACTGTTTAGCAATGAATAAGTCAGAGCGACTTCCCATTAAAGTAATATCCACAGTTTCTGGTAATCCCTCGACAACATAAGCTTCTTCATTATAAGTGACTTCAACTTTTTGGTCTTTCAGTACTTCTGCAGTTTGATTAGTAAAAACAATGATTTTTTGATCGATCACAATAAACACGATTATAGCAACTAATAAGGAAACAAAAAGCAAAGTGTTGGGTTTTGATAACCATGATTCAATAGATTTTTCAGAGTTTTCAAAGCCTTTAGCTATTTTAACAATTAACCGAGTGATCGGCATAACAACTTTTTTATCAATAAAATTAACGAATTTCTGGAAAATATTTTTTTTCTTAGTTTTCTTCATGGCTGTCAACCTCCCCTTCATTTTCCACAAGGAGTTTTGTCGATGGTGCAAAACTTTCAAGTAAACGCATTTTTAATTCATCTAAAGACAAATTATAAATTAAATTGCCATTGCTTGCAAGAGAAATACGACTAGTTTCTTCAGACAGCACGATGGCTAAACAATCTGTCTGTTCCGAGATGCCTAAGGCTGCACGATGTCTAGTCCCTAGACGTTTACTAATGCTGAGACTATCACTGGTTGGGAAAACAGCTTTCGCACAGGCAATTTGATCACCTTGGATAATAACTCCCCCATCATGTAAAGGATTATTCACAAAGAAAATAGCCGTTAAAAGGGGACTAGTAACCTCGGCATAGATTTTTTGGGCGTGACTAATATAATTAGCTAAACTAATATCCCGCTCTAAAACAATTAAAGCCCCCATTCTTTGTTTGCGCAAATTATCAATCGCGGTGACAATCTCATGAACGGTGCGTTCTTTTTCGCCCAAAGATAAGGTTTTATGGCGCCCTAATAATTTAGTGCGACCCAAATGCTCAAGAGCTTCACGAATTTCTGGTTGAAAAATAACAATTAAGGCTAAAGGTGCCCATTCAATAACATAGTCAATTAAGTATCCAATAGTCACCAAGTCTAAAAGATCAGATAATATTTTAATTAACACAATAATGAAAATACCTTTAAAAAGTAAAATCATTTTGACATTTTTGCGTAAGCTTTTTAAGACAAAATATAACAAACCCCAAACAAGCAAGATGTCTAACAGTTTGCGCATAAGTTCCAGGATTGAATCTATGGTCATATATACCTCCTATTTTTACATCATTCCAATTATAACATATTTAACTCAATAATTAAAATATTTTTCACCAAAAAGCCCAGTATTTAAATTTGAAAATAACTATTTAAAACATTTAATTCCTTGTTTTTAAGCATTATCTAAACATATTAACCATTCTGCTAGCTTCTGAAATAGGATCCAATTAAGGGGCAAAAAAGAAAGTAATAAGTCTTACTTTCTCTAAGCTAATTTTCATAAACTTTTTATAAATTCAACAATTGCCTATATTTTCCAAATATCTTCTGTTTCCTTGGCATCTGGCGAAGTTACCTCGTTAGGATCTGCTAATTGAGCTGGGGCTTCCTCAAAACTATCAACGGGTAATTCCAATTGATCCGAGCTATCAGGAATCAAATCAGCAGGAGTAATGTCCGGAAACATTGGTTCTTCTTGGCTGGCCGGATCAGTTTCCATCGGAACCACACTTTCTGGGAGTGAATCATTAGGTATAGAAGTATCTGGTTCTAAACGGTCTAATTTGACTTCAGGCAAAGCATCACCAGTAGGCATGGTACTCCAATCATCAATGCTTGGCACATTATGGATAACTTCATGCCTTACATCCTCTTTAGGAATATCATCAGTCCAAGCACTTGGGCTTCCATCTTCGACTTTTAATACTTCCACAGGCGCATCGCTAGCAACTACCGGTATAGAAGTTAATGTGGCATTGGAATTTTCCTCTGCACTTAATGGCGGTTGTGACGACACTTCAGGAACCGGTTTAGGATCCGATTTGCCTTTTTCTTTTTTATCTTTCGTTTTTTTATTTAAAGCTTTGCTAGCAAAATCAGTACCTTCAGCAAGGTAGCCCACGATTGCCATCAACAATATAATTGCACCTAAAATAATCCAGAAAGTGGTGCTGGTTAAAATATTCATATTGCCCCTCCTTATTATATTTAATAATATCATGTTATTAATTATTTTTCAAGTTTTTATTCTTCTAAATAATTTTTCCCTTTAAATGGCTCTTCTCTCAGTAAATCATTATAATTTTGTTGCCTTAAAACTTCATAAACCATTAAAGCGACACAGTTTGATAAATTTAAAGCTCTTACTTTATCAGTCATCGGGATTCTTAAACAAGTGTCTAAATGAGATTTTAAAATTTCTTTCGGAATACCCGTACTTTCCCGTCCAAAAACTAAGTAGATAGAGCGCTTTTTATCGGGATTAGTATAATTAAATGACGTATGTGGCTTTTTCCCATATCTAGTTAAAAAATAATATTCACCGGGATTTTGACTTTGAAAATCGTCCCAATTTTCATAAACCCGATAATCACAATTATCAATATAATTAGCGCCACTACGTTTAACAGCTTTTTCATCTAAACTAAAGCCTAAGGGTTTAATTAAATGTAATCTAGTATTAGTTGCGGCGCAGGTACGCATAATATTTCCCGTATTTTGAGGTATTTCTGGAGCGTATAAAACAACATTATTCATTATCTATCATCCCATAATTTTGCAAAAGCGTTTCCAATTGAGTCATGGTAAGATCATTAGCCTCATTAATGACATTTGTAATTTGGCCATTATCAAAGCCATAAATCGTGACATTTTCACTGCGTTTAATCTGAGCTTTAACTTTTTCATTTGCACTTAATGATTTTAATTCATTTTCAAATTTACTCCTATCTTCCAGTGCATCCAAATTAACATAGAGCATGCTACCAGTTAATTCATGTTTTTCGATAAATTTTTTCATTTGACTTTCAAATGGTTTTATATCTTGGTTTTGCCCCGATGAAACATATAAAATAAATTTTGGGTTTTCTAAAGTATAATTGCTAATTTCACTTTGATTAATCTCTAAGGCCACTTCTTTTATTACCGAATTTTTATTTTCATATTCTTTGGTTGTCAAATACCAACTGCGAGCATAAAAAACACTGATAACGGTGAATAATACAACAACAGCGAGGATTATATAATTTTTAGCTGGAATTTTCTTATCCATAATCAGGGCCTCCATTCTATTATTATTTTAACATAATTATTTTTTTTTGAAAATAAAGTTTCCAGAATTTTAAAAAGAAATGGTTTTATAAATCATTTCCTGTATTGATATCTTCAAGCTTAACATCAGGTAAAACAATATTTTCTGATTCACAAACGCGGGCGAATTTTTCTCTAAAAGCTTGGCATTCTTTAACCCTACTATCAGGATAGATCCGTTTGCTATCACGGATAGCTACATAAACATCTTCAATACCAACTTCTCCTCGATTTTCAAATAAAGCATTAGAAAAAGCTCCGGATAAAACTGATAAAGAAACATCGGGATACATGGCTGAAAGGCCATAAACTCGTTTAAATTCAGAAGTTGCTGTAACGATGGAATCAATTAATTCTCGTGCTAAATAACTATTTTGAATCATTTTGATACCGGTTTTATATTCCATTTTAGGAATAGTACCCAGTAAAATTTCCACCGTCGCATTGTGATCTGGCTCAGCTATATCAATCCGATCAAAACGTCTTAAAAAAGCTCGATCTTTAATAATATAAGTCTCATATTCAATCGTCGTTGTCGCCCCGATCGCTTTAATATCGCCGCGATCTAAGGCGGGCTTTAAAATATTAGCTAAATCCATTGGACCTTCACTACTGCCACCAATAAGTGTATGTATTTCATCGATAAAAAGAATGGCCTCTGGTAAACGTTTAAGTTCATTAACTAATAAATTAACCACTGATTCGTCTTTGCCGTTTACTTTCATGGTTCCTAATAATGAAGATGAATTAACCTTAAAAATTTTATGGTTTTTTAAAACATTTGGGACTTCATTTCTTTGAATTTTATAAGCAATGCCCTCGACAATGGCTGTTTTACCCGTACCCGCCGGCCCGATTAATAAAGCCGATTTGTCAGGCGTTAATAAAACTAAAATAGTTTTTTTAATTTCCTCATCTCTTGCAATAGCAGGCATCGAAACATACTTTTTAGCGGTGAGATTTTCACAATAATTAGTTAAAATGGGAAATTGCGTAGGATCTAAGTAATTCGGATCTTCATTAGGATCTATAAGGTATTCAATATTATTTTCCATGCTAATCCTCCTTGATATAACTATTTTCCTTAAGTTTTTCAACTACTTTGCTGTATTTGGCATTACCATTGATGCGATTGTAACTATCTTCTTCTTCCCCACTGGTTACAAAAATTGTCGTTGGCGTCCCCGAAAAAGGAAATTCACTGACCAGTTCACTGTTTTGTTCTTCAGTTAAATTCGCAATATCGAGATATTTAATATCAACCCCGTATTCTTCAACAATTTTATTAATAGTTACTCGGTAAGCCGAGCAAGCAGAACAAGTCTCTGAGCCAATAAAGAGAACAAAATCCTCTTTATTTTCTAGCAAATTTTGTAACTCACTATAAGATATTTCATCATACGTTTTTGGGCCTCCACAACCAGTTAGACCAACAATTCCAAGTAATATAGCTAAGGTTATAATTATTTTTTGCATTCATATCACCTATTTTTTATTATATAATAAATTAAGCCAAAAAAAAAGAGTTATAAGAAATTATTTCTTATAAACTATTAATTGATCGGGGACTAAATAAATTGTCCTATTTTGCCTAGCTATATTATCCGCAGAAGTTTTTAACCCTTGAGTAACATCATTTAAAGTATCGTTATTATTGGTGATATAGAAAGCCGTTCCCGCTTTAGGGATTAAAATTTCTTGATCAGGATAAATATATTCATTTTGGCCTAAACCGTTTAATTTTAACAATTGACCAGGATTAACATTATACTTTTGGGCAATTGCATAAATCGTATCACCTTTTTTAACAACATATTTATCAAACATCGTGGTTTCCCCTGGAACCACAATAAAACTACCCGGGGTGAGAATAGCACTGACATTTAACCCGTTTAAAGTCGCAAGGACTTCGGGACTAACGCCTAAATTACTAGCTACGGATGCTAAAGTATCCCCACTTTTGACTTCATAAATCCTATACATTTTTTCACCTCATTTTATTATATGTTTTTCGTCCGTTTCGGGCATTAAAAAACTGTCTAATATTAGACAGTTTATACTATTTTCTTTTAAGAATACTAGCAATTATACCTAAACCAACTAAAGTCGTGATAATTGAAACTAAAGTTCTCACACCTGGAATTAATCCTAAAATTAATAAGATAAATAAACCAATTAAACCTAAGAAAAGGATATTGATGTCTTTTTTAAAGACTTTTTGCCAAATTTTATAGCCAATTAAATAAGCCGTGAAAATAGTCGTTAGATAAATGGCAATACCATAAAGTAACATTAAGATAATACCCAATGGAATACCAATCATTGTACAACATAAAAGGATGCCAATCACTGGTACTAAAATAAGTACAACTAAACCTTTAGTAAATACTTCAACGGCTTCTCCTAGCTCCATTTTCTCATATTTTTCGTTAATCTTATTGAAAGCTAATGGGAATAATAAACTAAGCGCGGCAAAAACTAAAGCATAGCAAAGAAAAGACCATATTTTGGCTGAAACCGTGGCAAAATAGTTTTCATCATCACTAGTTTTAATGGCCTCTGTTTTGACAACTTTGCCAATTTGGGCCCCTTTTTCAGCAGTATATTGACTATCTTCGGGATAAGATAATGTTCCCATAATTTTCGTATCTTTACTAACGGTCACACTTTCACCATAAATTTTAACATTACCGGTGATCGTAACATTTTTAAGATTTATTTTAGACGCATAAATACTAACATTACGATTAAATGTTCCATTTAATTCAATATCAACACCAGCAATAATGGCATCTCTTTGGAAAGTCGAGCCTGCCTCAGTTGTAATTAAATTACCAACAATAAAAGCATCATTATTAATGGCTCCGGCAACTTCAATACTGTTACCAGCTAAAATTCCATAGTCCGTTTCCCCTTTTAAAGTTACCTTGTTTCCAGCTCCAATGGCTAAGCCTTTAACTTGGCCTTCAAAACTAACCGAATCACCAGCAGCCGCCACAGAAGCATTATAAGTATCTTCCATGACTACATTACTATCCGCTTTAGTCGTAAAATGGTCAATTTCTTTAGCTGAAGCTAAAGGACAAGCTAAAAAGAGAAGTAAAACTAAAAACAATTTACTATATTTTTTCATTGTATCACCCATCCAAATCTTAACACAGAAAAATTTTTTTGTAAATATTTTTGCCAAATTTCCCCATAATAGTAAAGAGGTGGCTTACATGCTATTACTATGTTTAAAAATTTTCTTTACTAGAATATTAGATGTTTCTTTAGGAACTTTTAGAACAATTGTCGTGGTGAAAGGTAAAAATCTTTTAGCCGGTTTTATTGGTTTTTTTGAAGTTTTTATTTGGTTTGTCATCGTTCAAGAAGCTTTAAATACTCCTTTACAAAGTATTTGGATCGCGGTCAGTTACTCCTTAGGTTTTGCCGCGGGCACCATTATTGGGGGGTATATTACAAATTACTTTATTCGTACTCCAATTACTTTGCAAATTATTACGACAAGCCAGAAGATGGCCGGATATTTAAGAGATAAGGGGTTTGGTGTATCGGTTATTGACGTTCGGGGTAAAGACGGAATTAAAAATATGCTTATTTTAGAAACAACGGACAAACATTACCGGGAATTGATGAGCATGATACGCTTAGTTGACGAAAAAGCTTTTGTCGTTGTCGATGAAAAAAAATATGTCCATAATGGCTTTTTCTTACATAAATAAAAAGCTGAATTAACAGCTTTTATCACAAATTCCATATATTTCATTTATATTATTAGTATAAATTTCTTTTAACTCTTGAGCTTGATCTTTACTAAGACTTTTATAAGGATTAGTTTGTGATTCGACAGTGCCTTCATGAATGCCCACGATTTTACCCCCCATGACAAACACGACTGTAGGGAAATAAAGACGTTTAAGATTTTCGTCATTTAAACCCTCATAGGGGCTAAGATAATCTTTTAATTTATCCACTAATTGATAATATTCATCGGTTCCCTCTTTAGTGGTGACGATTTGACCATCTTTTAATTCTTTCTCATCTCGCATAGATTTAGCATTGAAATAGTAAACTGTATCAATTTCATTTTCTTGAGCCGTTTCTAAAAGAATTGGTACAATGTTGCGGCACCACGGACATTCCGGAAAACCAAAGTAAATAATTCCGGTTTTACTATCTAGGACTTCCATAATCTCCTCAAAGCTAGCATATTTAACGGGATTATCTTGAGCAATAGACACCGTAGGATATTTTTGACCATTAGCATTTTCTTGATCATTAAGGCTTTCATATTCGTTTTTAAATTTGCGCGCATCAGTGGCCTGATTATCTAAAACAAAATAAAGAATAAGCCCAATAATAATAAAAATTCCTAAAATAATTGCTATTTTAATCATAGCTAACTTGTCCATAAAACATCACTCCTTAATATTTTTTAATAAGTCATTTCTTGATACGATTTAGGCAAAGTAAATTTACGAGAATCAATTTGGTTATTTAAACTAACAAAAGCGACGGCATTTTCCGTTAAAATTTCTTGGTTACGAATTAGTTTTAACTCGTCACCTTGAAAATAATAAATAGTTTTCCCATTGGCATATGTAAAGCTTTCATATAGGTACTTGATGTTACCTATTTTTTCATATCCGGTTTTATATACAGTTTTTTTTAGCTCGTCCAAATCTTCAGGTAAATAGCCAAGTGCATAGTTTTCATACACCACCACAGGCTCAGCTGTGTAGGTTTTACTTAAATGATTAATACTATACTTTTGATTATCTTTTTGAATAATGGTAGTTTGGCCATTTTCACTTTCAATATTATAATACATTTGGTTATCCTTTTTAATAATAGTTATTTGGCTATTATCTGTTTCTAATTTAAGGGTATATTGCTCAGGATTATAGTTATTTTTTTTAAAAAATTGATAAGTTTTGGAATTACCAATTTCATTTGCCGTTTGTCCTTGGAAACTGCAACCAGTTAAAAGAAACATTAAACTGATAAGCATACATAGTTTTCGCATCTATTCACCTACTTTGAACGATTTTGCAAATAACAGATAAAGCCTTTAAGTAAATTTTTGTGATCTTCGCTTAAAAAGTCCGTATCATCTAAATCCTTTAAACCTTTTTGAAAAAAGGCATTCATTTGATTAAGGGCATATGCTTCGGCTCCACTTTCAGTAAAAATCGTTTTTACTTGATCAATGTCCTCAATTTTTAGAGGGGATTTACCATAATAATTCATCAAAATATTTTTATATTCAGTTTGCATAGCATAAGCGTATAAAAGCGTCTGTTTGCATTCTTCAATATCCGAATTGATCGGTTTACCAAGATGATTGGCATCGCCATAAATTCCAAGAATATCATCTTTTATTTGAAAGGCTATCCCCACATTAAGAAGAATTTTTTCCATTTGCTTAATTTCTTCTTCCAAAGCCCCGCCTAAAATCATCCCTAAACAGTAAGGGCCAACAACCGAATACCAGGCAGTTTTTAAAGTATAAACTTCCATAATTTTAGTTTCTAAATCAGGATCGGCCTGCAATAAAGTAGCCTTAAATGGTAAGGTAACATCCATCATCTCGCCCATACATGTTTTAATAGCAATTTGATGGTAGTAAGAGAGAATTTTACTAAGCTGTTTATTTTGACTATAATTGGTTACAATTAATTCATCGGCTAAATAAAAACCTAAATCACCAATACAAAGGGCCATTGAATTGGCAAAATCTGCCTGTTTATCTTTAAAATCAGATGAAATATGAGAATAAATTTGCTTATAACTAACTGGAATAGTGGGGTTACCTCTTCGCGTGTCTGCTTTATCAATAATATCATCGTGAATTAAAATGGAAGTTTGAAAAACTTCGACGGCTAAAGCCAAGGCTAAATAATCGTTTTGGTCACTGTAATTTTGATAACCAAGAGCGACTAAGGCAGCTCTTAGAAATTTACCATTCCCATTCATTCTCGCAAATTCCCTCATGGCTCTTTTAATTTCTTCATTGGCCTTATTAGCTGTAAGTTTTTTATTATACGCTTGCATTTTAGCGGCACATTTTTGTTTAGTTTCTAAATAAAAGTTAAGAAATGCCCATAAATTTTCCACAGTTTTAGGATCAATGTCATCAATTTCACTAGTAACTTTTATTTTTTTATTCAAAAATTCTTGTTTCTGAGTTAAAAATCGGTCTATGAAACTTTCAATATCAGTAAAGCCTATCTGCTGATCCAAAGATTGATTCTTGCGCTTAAAAACGATGTTGTAAACACGGGGCATGCGCCTCACCTCTTTATTGTTCATTATATCATGGATAGTTTTTGATGTAAATTAATTTTGTTCAAAGAAAAAGAGCATTATCATCTCTATTTGGTAATAAATTTATAACTAGTAACCGCTAAAGAGCCTGTTAACTCAGTTGGCTCTTGCACCGCTATTTGCACGCTGCCATAGGAAACAATATCCATATTTACAGGAATGGTTAAAGTTCCGGCCTTTTGGCCTTGCTCATCTTGAAGATTAACTTCAACACTTTGCACGTAAATATTGTCCATGGTTTCA
>CALVJP010000066.1 GCA_944332215.1 uncultured Bacilli bacterium | reverse complement strand
ATAACCCCAACTGGAACAGTTACAAGTACATTTACAGGTAGTGAGGTAACCACATCTTCCGTAGGAAATTCTAATAACTTAAATATACAAAATCCATACATTACAGTATATATGTGGAAAAGGACGGCCTAATGAAAAAGAAAATCGTAATAATTGTAATAATATTATTGGTTTTAATATTTGTGGTATTTAATTTTCAAAGAGGAAATCAAACAATAAATAAAAAGGAAAAAAATATATACTGTGAAATGGAAACATATACAATTACAGATACCGGGACAGAAATAGATGTTAAATTAAAAAATAACAATGCTAATGAAATAAAAATTGATAAAATGGAAATTTCTTTATATAATACCGATAAACAAGAAATAAAAAAAATAACTAAAAACTTAAAGACAAAATTAACGAAAAATCAAGAAACAACCATCAAACTTAATTTAAAAACGCAAGAAATAGATGTAGCAAGTGTAAAATGTAATTTATATAAATAGAAAACCGATAAGGTTTTTTTAGTTATTTTATATTTATCAAATAATGAAAAGATGAATTTTTCTAAATTTACAATTTTAGTTGAATTATTTCCCGAAAAATAGTATGATAATATTAAAAGAATAGAAGGGAGGGGCTCTTCATGTATGAAAACGGAAAATTGGCTGAATTAGAAATCAGAGATATTTTGCCAAATAGATTTCAACCACGCATCCACTTTGATGAACAAAAGCTAATAGAATTATCCGAATCTATTCGAAAATATGGCGTTATTCAACCAATTGTCGTTAGACCAATTAATAATAAATACGAAATAATTGCTGGCGAACGTCGTTATAAAGCTAGCGTATTAGCCAATAGAGCTACCATCCCTGCAATTATTGTTAATTTATCCGATAAAGAAAGTGAAGAAATTGCTTTATTGGAAAACATTCAAAGACAAGAGTTAACTGCCATTGAAGAAGCCGTATCTTATAAACGAATTTTAGATATGGGTTATATCACGCAGGAAGCGTTAGCTAAAAAATTAGGAAAAGCTCAATCAACCATTGCAAATAAAATTAGATTATTAAATCTTGACGACCAAGTACAAGATGCTCTTTTGCATGGGAAAATTTCAGAGCGCCATGCACGTTCTTTATTAAGAATAAATAATAAAAATATGCAAGTTGATTTACTTAATCGAATTATTAAAGAACGATTAACGGTTAAGAGGACCGATGAAGAAATTAAAAAGATTTTAAATAGTCAAACAGATAACACTCAAAAAATAATAACAGAAAGACCAAAAGTAACAACTGAACCAGTCGAGACCTTAGTCGTTACTCCAACTAAGTTACAAGCAACACCCGTGGGAGTGCACGAGTTAAATACGTCTGTTAGACTAAATAACAAAGAAGAAAGAGGGCAAGGATTTATGGATATTGATAGAATTATGAAAGAAGCACAAGATATAAATGTCACGCCACCAGCAAATGACATATCAGAATTAATGAAACAAGATGCAACAACAGTAAAACCAGAGCCAGTAGTCGCTCCAGTTCAACAACCAACAGCTCAACCATCAGAAATTGATGCGAATAAATTTATTAATTTTAGCAGTGCCGTTAGAGAAAGTGAGCCAGTTAAAGCTCCAGAGCCCGTGCAAGAATCTGTTAGCTTTGATAGTATATTTAATCAAAAACCAGTCGATTATAGGCAGCCCGTTGAAAGTAACCTAGCAACTCAGATTACCCCACAACCAATGCCTGAGCCTCAAGTGCCACCAACACCTACTCCAATGCCAGCTCAAGAAGCTAACGTAACACCAACTCCAGTTACTACTTCAGAGCCAGTGTATCATAATTTAACAAATAATATACCAGAAACACCAGTTTATAATAATCCAGGCATGACGGCACCATACCAACCACCTGTGCAGCCAGTTACAGTAGATCAACCAGTGGTAACCAATATTCCCGGACCAGATATTTTAGAAGCTTCACAGCCAACGATTCAACCAGTTTCTACTGCTACTCCAGCGACACAACCTAGTTTGATGGACAATATAGTTAAACCAGTGCCAGAAGCTCCAAATAGTCATAATTTTAGAGAGGTTATTAATTTAATTCGTCAATGTGCTGATCAAGTGGAAAAATTAGGTTATTATATTGATGTTGATGAATTAGATTTAGAAAACTCTTATCAAGTTGTATTTAAAATAGATAAACAGTAGTTAATTATACTGTTTTTTATTTATAAGAGAAAGTTAAAAATGGGAAAATCAAAATTAAAGTTGAAAAATTAAAGTTGAATTTGACAAATTAATAGTCAATGATATAATAGGCATTACTTAATTAAAGAAGGAGAGTTTTATATGGCTAAGGTTAGTGTCATTATTCCGGCTTATAATTCTGAAAAATATATTGAAAAAGCTTTAAATAGTCTGTCAAATCAAACCTATGATGATTTTGATTTAACTATTGTAAATGATGGATCTACTGATAATACTTTAGCAGTAATTGATGATTTTGCTGCAAGCTTTGGAAATAAACTTAGAGTCATAAACCAAGAAAATCAAGGTGTTGCAAAAGCTAGAAAAACTGGTTTTTTGGCAACTGATAGTGATTATTTAGCTTTTATGGATAGTGATGATTTTGTTAATAATATTTATTTAGAAGAATTAGTTAAAACTTTAGAAGAACAAAAAGTAAACATTTGCATGGCTCGTCCTGGTTTTCATCCCGATATTCCTTTTGTTAGGCATATATTTTTAAAAGCCCGTAAACCCAAAACCGGATTAATTGATTTACTTTCAGAAAAAGAACAACTTCCAGTAATTAATACCGTTATGAATATGAAATTATATCGAAGAAATTTTGTAACAATAACGGATAAAGATTTTATAGCAAATGAAGATTTAGCTACAACTTATTATACAGCAGCTAAAGCTAGGTATATTGCTTATGCTAATAAAGCAGAGTATCATTATATGCCAAACAATGAAGGATTAGTAAGTCAAAAAATTGCTGGCTATGAATATGAGAAGATTATTAATACTTTTTTACCTTTGTTAGAAATGAAAAGGTTATTCGAAGCAGATGATTTATTAGACATTTATTATAGTGAAATAGAAGCTTTATTTATTTGGCAACTTACCCAAAGAATAAGATATATAAATAAAGTAAAAATTGATAGTGAAAAAAAGAATGAATTACTATCTTTACTTATAAGTTTCTTGGATATTAATTTTCCAAATTGGGAAAATAATAAATACTATAAAACAAATTTTAGCAATTTCCAAATTCCAGATATGCTTACAGCATTTCTTGCTAAAGGAATAGTAAAAAAAGTACCATTTAAAAGTGATGAGACGACAAATGAGGGGGTTATGAAAACTTATAAGAAAGTGGCTAGCTTTAAAAAATAAAATTATAATGTGAGGCTAATGTTTTATTACTAGTTTTATAATTCAAAAAGACAAGATGACATCTACCAGTTATCTTGTTTTTAAGTGTTAAAAATGGTAAAATTGACAGGTAATTTACTATTTAATTATGTTTAATATTAATTAGAATTATTTAGTATTAAAAATTAAATTTGTGACTTTTATTTATCTCGATTAGTCCTAATAAAAAATATTGTATGGAAGGAGTAAAATAAATAAGTAATATAACAGTTGGTAATGAAAAGAATATTTTATAGTGATGAAAATGGGCAAACAAAAGTAGAAGTAATTTTACAAGATGAGAACGTTTGGTTAAATGTAAATGCGATAACTACTCTTTTTGATGTACAAAGACCTGCTATTGCGAAACATATAAATAATATATATATAATGATGAAGTATTAAGTAAAGAATCAACGTGTTCCATTTTGGCACAAGTTCAAATAGAAGGAACACGAAGAGTTAAAAGGCAAAAAGAATATTATAATTTAGATATGATTATTTCTATTGGTTTTAGAGTTAATTCTAAAAAAGCAATTAAATTTAGAAGCTGGGCAAATGAAATAATTATATATGTCTTGTATTATGTAATATTAATTAATGCTATTTAATCCGGAAAATGAAATTTGTGACTTTATTTGGCTCAAAATTCGTCCCAAAAAAATCTTTACTAACCTATATATTAAAATTATAATAATTTTATAACAGGTAACATATTTTGAATTGATTCATTATCTGAGATTAGTTTAGAAATAATACATAGCTGTTTTATTAATTTAAGATGGTGAAATTAAAGGAAAGAAGAAAACGAAAATGTCATAAGGTAAGATGGTGGCTGTGGATAATCAAAATGGTAGTGCTGGAAAAACGACAATGCCATTGAATCTTGGTGTGAATTTATCAAAATTAGGAAGAAAGAAATAGATGAAATTGATTTAAACTTAGTAAGTTTAAGAAAAAAACTAAAAGATATTGCATTTTATATTAAATAGTGATAACATAACTATTAAATTATTAGGAAGAAAAAGATTTTGCTACTAAAAGCATTATTCACTTTCACATTAAATATTGGTGGCAATTTTGTTTTTGCCACCTTTTAATTTACAAAAAAGGAAAGGAAGAAAGAAATGGATAAAGAGGATATAAATAATGGCTTAAATCAAATGATAGAAATATTACATAATATATCTAATAAAACTAAATATCAAAATCATAAAAAAATTATAACAAACATTTATAATGATATTACAAAAATATTGTCTGATA
>CALVJP010000065.1 GCA_944332215.1 uncultured Bacilli bacterium | reverse complement strand
TTTATTCCGCCTTCTTTCCATACATCAGTTAGTTTAAATCTATCAACTATACCAGTTAATCTTGCTTTTATCCAATCATCAGTATAACCTTTATTTCGGTAATATTCAACTGCTCTGTTTACTGCTAAATCTAAAAATGCCGATACAATTAACTCCAAACTTTCTAATTCTTCTTTACTCAAATAATTTTTAGCAATTACCACATCAGTTTCTAATATTTTCCCACTAGGATAGTTTTTCCAAAAGATTGTCCCTGATGACACTAATTTTTATTATTCAACGATAACAAATCCCTATTTATCTCCTTTTGTAATATTTCTAATTCTTTTATATTTCTATTATTTTGTAATATTTTCATTTGATTTTTAGCAGATTCATTCAATAATATTAATCTTTCTTTTTAGAAAATTCCTTTCCGGATTAATTCGGCATTTGTATTTTCCAAATTATTTAATATTACTAGATGAAGTAAATCAGTATAATCTCTTATATTGCCATTTTTAGATAATTCCGGATGCTCATCTCTCCACTCTTTTGCTCTCATACCAAATAAAGCAACATTTAATACATCTGCTTCATTTGCATATATATAATTTTTTTGTTCTTCTGTTAAATTAGGAGCAATATAATTTTTTATAGCCTCCGTGTGTACAACATAATTAACTTTTGCTAAAATTCTATTTGCATGCCATTCAATTTTTTCTTGATATGCTTCATTTTGTTTTAATCTTTCAAATTCCTTTATTAAATACAGTTTAAATTCTGGCGACAACCAACTAGCAAACTCAAATGCTATATCAGGATGAGCAAAAGTACCAACACTATATTTTCCACTACTTGGAACAATTCCTATTGCATTAAATTTATCTTTCCATCTCTTTGGTGTCATTGTAAATCTATTATAAGGAGCTTCTTCTGTTTTAATTCTGTGAAATTCCACGGAATTAAAATTTGGATTATAAATTGATTCCCATGTTCCCAAAAATTCCAATGTTATTCTATTTCTTAACCAATTTCTAATAATATCATCAGCAGTAGATTTTCCTTCTTTAAATTTAGTAAAATCAGAAATACAAATATAGTCACTATCGTTCATATTTGTTATATTAACTTTTATATTTTGCACTTCAATCATTTTATTTGTCATATATTCGCCTCTTTTCTATATTTAATATTTTTCATAGGATAACAATACCGTAATAAACCAATTTTGACCTTTTTCCACCTTAATTGTTTTCTTTTTTGTTATTTAATTTATTTTTACTTGTAACATATTCTTCATTTTTTTACTTAGTAAAATTTAAGTTTTTACCATTTCTAATATTATAACAAAAAAAGTACCCCTAAGGCTACTAATTTAATAATTTCCAAAATTAACTAATCCGTTATTTTTCCAAAGGTCCCAAATGGGAAAAGGCTAAAATTGGTAGAGCCTTTAATTACCTTAGCTGGGACTAAACCAATAATCCGACTATCCGTTGAATTATTACGATTATCTCCCATTACAAAATAGTAATCTTTTGGAATAGTTTCATAATCAATGTCTTCTAATTTAAAATCCGCCGTTTTTGAATTGGTATCAAATTTTTCTTCCACATTTTTTCCATCAATGTAAAGTTGATTATCGCGATATTCTACATGTTCACCAGGTAAACCAATAACTCTTTTTATTAAACGTTCTCCATTATAATTAAATACCACAATATCAAAACGTTCAAAAGTATGATCGTATTTCTTTAACAATAAAATTTCTTTATCTTTTAAAGTTGGTACCATTGATGTCCCTTGGACTTGAATTGGGGTTACTATAAAAGTCCTAATCAAAACTACTACTACCACGATAATGACATAAGGCAGTAATTCTTTAAACCAATTTCGTTTAGGTTTTTGTTCCATTTTCCCACCCTTTCGATAGAAAAGATAAGGCCTAAGCCTTATCTTCTTTCTTTGATTTTTGGTTGGCCTTTTAATGTGCGCAAATAATTTAGTTTCGCACGTCTAACTTTACCTTTTCTAATAACAACAATGCTGTCAACCTTTGGCGAATTAAATGGAAAAGTTCTTTCCACCCCAATACCACCAGAGATCTTTCTTACAGTAAAAGTTTTACTAACGCCGCCACCTTGAATCGCCATTACAAGGCCTTCAAAAGCCTGGATTCTCTCACGTTTACCTTCGATAATTTTTACATTAACCCTAACGGTATCACCAACGCGAAATTCTGGCAAATCTGTTCTTATTTGACTTTTCGTAATTTTGTCAATAATATTCACTTGGTCACGCTCCTTTGTCATATTCTGTAATCATAAGAATTTCCTCTCAGCGGATTACGACATAAACGATTTTATCATATATTTAAAAAATATGCAATAACATCTATAAAATTATTAAGAAAAATAAATTATCTTCCTTTACCTTTCCTAGTCTGTAAACTCCTATTATACTCGCGAATTTTGTCTTTCATTTCATCCTCAATAAAATTAACTTTCAACAATAACTTTTTAATATATCTAGCATCCAAAAACTTCGAATATTTATTGGTAATAATTGCCTTATAACGTTTGACATCATCTAAAACCAAGCTTAAACTACCATCATCATTATCTTCATCTTCTAAAAAACTAATTAAAAAGTTTAAATAAGTATTAAGCTTTATTTTGGTTTTACGTCTTAAAACCTTTTCAATTAAAGAAGGCTCTACTAAAGTTAATTTCCCAACCTCAATACCGTCATACTTCACATTATTGCGTGGTTTAACTTTAAACCCTTCAAGACGGGAATAATTTAGATAACCATATATTTTCTCATTATTATCTTTATCGCAAATATAATATTTGTTCACCAAAATCATCTCTTTTCTAATAAGTCTGGTCGACGGGCTTTAGTCCTTTTTAAACTTTCTTCTTCACGAAATTTTTTTATATTCGCATGATGGCCTGACAATAAAACTTCCGGCACTTTCATTCCACGAAAATTAACTGGTTTCGTGTAAACGGGATAATCGAGCAAATTATTATGAAATGAATCATTGATATGCGAATCTTTTTCAATAACTCCATCAATTAAGCGCACTACACTATCCGTCACAACCATACTGGGCAATTCCCCACCAGTTAAAACATAATCACCAATACTAATTTCCATGTCGGCTAAAGTGCGAATCCTCTCATCAAAGCCCTCATAGTGCCCGCAGATCAAAATCAAATGTTTTTCCTTGGCTAATTCATATGCGGTTTCCTGTTTAAATGGACGCCCTTGAGGCGTCATCAAAATAACTTTTGCTTCCTCAGTCTTAAGATGTTCAACAGCATCAAAGATAGGCTGAGGCATCAAAACCATCCCTTGGCCCCCACCATAACCATAATCATCAACTTTTCGATGAACATCTTGACTATATGCCCTAAAATCATGTGTTTTAATTGTAACTAATTTTTTTTCTTGAGCTCTTTTAATAATAGATTCATTTAAAAAGCCATCAAACATTTGGGGAAATAAAGTTAAAATATCAATTTTCATCAACTAACCCCTTAATCAAATTTATTTCTATTTTTTCCAAACTAAGTGATTTGATAAATTCTGGCACGAATGGAATCAAAAATTTAGTGGTACCATTATCAATAACTAATAATTCCTGTTTATTATTATGTTCAATGGCAGCTAATGTTCCTAATAATTCCCCATTACCATATACATCAGTGCCAATTAAATCCTCATTTAAATAGTCCGGAAAAACATAATCATTTCGATCAATATACACGTCTTTTCCTTTATATTTTAAAACTTCATCTATGCTATTTATCCCGTCAAATGTCACCATATCATAATCTTTATGAACGCGGTATGAAGCAATAACTAAGGCTTCATTATTAATATATAAATGATTACCAATTTCAAAAACTATATCTTTGTATTTAAAATCCGATAAAATGCGCACTTCACCTTTTAGGCCATGGGTATTTACTACTTTACCAATTTTAATCACTATTCTCACCGCCTAACTCATATAAAATAATACTCGTTGCGACCGCCACATTTAAACTTTCGCAAGCTTTATTCATTGGAATATATACATATTCATCGCAAAGTTTTAAAAGGTTTAAACTGACACCGCTTCCCTCATTGCCCATTATTATAGCAAACTTCTCGACTTTTGCAAGCGCTTTTAGCAATTTTCCATTATCTACTTTAGTTCCATAAATTTTATAATTACTTAATTTCAAATTTTCTATTGCTTTTTCTATATCAGTCCTTACAATATTAATATAAAAAAGCATTCCTTGACTAGCTCTAACCACTTTAGGGCTATAAGCATCCACCGTATTAGTACTTAAAATAATCGTATCAACATTAAAAGCGACGGCACTTCTGATAATAGTCCCCAAATTACCAGGATCTTGAATATCTTCTAAAATTAAAATACGCTCGCCCTTAATCTCACCTTTCGGGATTGTGCATAAACCCATAATAGGAGCCGGAGTTTCTAAATTAGAAATAAATTTTATAACATTATCCGTTAAATAATTAGTTGGCACCGGCAATTCCAACTTGGCGTTTTCCTTTAACAATAGTTCTTGTAGATAACTCGTTTTATGAGCTTCTAGTACCAAATGCTCACCTTCCACCAAAAAGAGCCTCTCATGATCGCGATATTTTTTTTGTCCAAGCTTCTTGATTTCCTTTATTTTCGCATTTGACACTGAGCTATAAAGCATATTATCACCTTTTTTAATTTTATCAAAAAAAAGGTTTTCTGTCCACCAAAACCTTATTCAACAGGAAACACATATTTATATTTTCCATTGTTTTTTTGAATTAATACTTTGGCATCATCGCCATATGTTTGCCCGTTAGTACCTTCTATGTCAGCAGTGTCCAAATACCCCTCTTCTTTTAATTCTTTGATTGTTAGTTCCTTAACTGTGCAAGGCTCTGGTGAGCAGTCAGTTAAAGAATAAATATTTGCATTCGCATAATTACGGGCAGCATCTTTCACCGCTTTTGCTTGAAGATCGGTCACCTCTTCTTTACTCTCTTTGATTAAATTAGATACTAATGGTACAGTCAACATTCCAATTATACCTAAAATAACAATAACTCCCAATAACTCAATTAAAGTAAATCCACGTTTCATCTCATCACTCTTTTCATTTATTAATCGTTATAAATTCCTTAAGACTATCTTTACTTAACTCTTGACCGTGGTTATTATATAAACTGATTGTCACGGTAAAATCGTCTAATGGATAATAAGCTATCATTGTTTGGCTTTGCTCACCATTATTTTTTTCAGCCATATACTCATAGCCTTTAATTTGTTTTCCTTTAATTTTAAGGGAAAATTCAGAAGCTTCTACATTTTTATATTCTGAAGATGCTTCCATTTCTTTGACAATTTCCTTATCCATCTCTAAACTATCACTATATGTAGATAAATAAATAGAGTACTGTAATATATTA
The DNA here is from genome assembly GCA_944332215.1 of uncultured Bacilli bacterium. Classification (GTDB taxonomy): domain Bacteria; phylum Bacillota_I; class Bacilli_A; order RF39; family UBA660; genus Coprosoma. The sequence continues at coordinate 898 of CALVJP010000065.1, read as the reverse complement.
CCACTGTCATTATTAATATATGTTTTAGTAGCTGGGGTCTTTGATGATAATGTATAACCTTTAGGGGCTTCAAAATTTACGGAAACAGCACCATAACTAAGTGAAGAATCGCTTTTTTGACTACTATTTTCACCCAGAATTAAATTTTTCATATAATCTAAACTTTGGGGAATATTGACAATCAAAGCTACTTCAAATAATCCTAGAGCCAAAATTGTTATAATAATTAACCAACCATCACCTAAGCTTTTTGGCCTATCAAATTCTTTTTCATGGACCCAATACAAATACAAATAAGTTAAAGCAATGTATAAATATGGAATTACCCAAATAAATAACAGTCCCAACGTGATAATTCCCAATAAAAGCCAACCAGCAAAACTACATAACATAGCATAAAATTGTATGCGCCGACCACTTACAATATCAAAAGCCTTGATAATTGTTTCTTTTAGATTTAAATTACTATGTTCCAAATACACCAAGGGAAAAATGAAATATACTGGCATGAATAAAATAAATAGCACGATATTAATAATTGGTCCCACTAATGGTATCAAGCCAATCAACCATTGAATAAGCGTATAACCAAGCATTAAAAGTCCAAAAACTAAAAGATATTTAGGACTTTTTTTAATTTGGCCAAACAGATCACTTAAAGTATATATATCATCTCGGCTATTTTTTAAAAACATATTCATTAAACCTAAAGTTAATGGGGCTATAGCAACCATTAATAAAACTGTTAATAAAGAATTTATTAAGGTGACATCAAAATCATAGCCCAAATGTCCTAAGGCTAGGCGCAGAGCTGATGACAAAAAGCCCATGATAACAAATAATATTAAAACGGCCCAGGCCAAGGTCCCTTTAGGATCTTCAAATGCTATTTTTTTTA
>CALVJP010000064.1 GCA_944332215.1 uncultured Bacilli bacterium | reverse complement strand
TTATTCCAATTTATTAATAGATGATAACTATATTAACACTAAAGATATTCTTCATATTAAAATGCCTATTGACCTAAATGTTGCCTATGCTGAATATGTTAATCAGTCATAAAGTTGAACACAACTTATAAATAAAAAAATAGTATGTTCTTGACATACTATTAATTTGCTTCGCAAGTCATTGTATTACCATCTTCAGTAGTACAAGAATAACTACCTCCAGATGTAAATTGTAATCCATCACAAGTAATTGTTCCATTAGTTTTAATGGTTACACTACCACCTGATGGTTTTTCACCACTAACTGTTACCGCTGTTCCACCAACATTTGCTGTTCCATCTTCAGCAAATGTAATTTTTAAACCAGAATCAGGAATATTTACTGGATTTGCTGAAACCTGGTTTTGTGTATACGCTAGTTTAACAGCCTCAATAGCCCCCCATGCTTTATCTTTAGCAGCATCTTTTCTCGTGCTTTCTAAAACATTTAAAATAATTGGTGTAGTAATTAAGGCAATTATAGCCAAGATAATGATAACAGCTAAAAGCTCTATTAGGGTGAATCCATTTTTATCATTTCTCATCTATATCACCTCCTCACCGTTCCTGTTATAATAAATATAACACAACTTTTGAGAAAAATCAATCAATTTTAGTTTAATTGTCGATTTTTATGGTTTAGTTGATTTTAACTAAGATAATTTCTAAATCTTTTTGTTCTTTAGCTAGATTTGCTTTTTCTAAAGCAACTATTTCAGCTGGAGCTTTTGTAACATAATTCTCATTAGCTAAAAGTTTTTCTCTTCTCGCAATAGAATTTTCAAGACGCTCTTTTTCACGATAAAGGTTTTCTAATTCCGCAGTTTTATTAGCCGTACCATCATAATAAAGATGGACTAAATCATCGTTAAAATTCAAAATAATTAATTCTAGGCCTGTATAGTCTTGGGTTTCTTTAATTTTGAGCATTTTATCTAAAATTAAACGATTAGCTTTTAAGATTGGGCTTTCGGATTTGAGATAAATATCTTTAACATTATTTTCGAGTTTTATTTTACGGATTTTTTTAATTAAGTCAATAATACTATCTAAGTCTTTAGCTTCTGAGAAAACTTGCTGCTTATTATATTCTGGATATGCAGCTAACATAATCGTTTCTTCATGATTTGGCAGTTTGGTATAAATTTCTTCGGTAACAAAAGGCATGAAAGGATGAAGCATTTTTAAAATAGCGGTTAAGGTATCGACTAATACTGATTTACTTGTATCAGTCATATTAATTTTGGATAATTCAATATACCAATCACAAAAATCATTCCAAATAAATTCATATAGAGTAGAGCCTACGATATTGAAATCGTATTTTTCCATGTGTTTAGTGACATTTTTTATAGTTTTATTTAATTTGGTTAAAATCCATTTATCCGCTAAAGATAAATCATCTAAAGTATAATGATATTCTTGAGTATTCATCAGAACATATCTTGAAGCATTCCAAAGTTTATTAATAAAATTCCAAGTGGATTTTATTTTTTCCATATCGAATTTTAAATCGGTACCATTAGCAGCTGAAGTGGTTAAATAAAATCTTAAAGCATCCGCACCATATTCTTCGATAACATCCATAGGATCAATACCATTACCTAAACTTTTGCTCATTTTGCGCCCGTCTTTAGCTCTAATAAGGCCATGAATTAAACAATCTTTAAAGGGAGCTTTTTCGGTAAATTCTAAACCTTGGAAAGCCATTCGATTAACCCAAAATGGAATAATATCATAACCGGTAACTAAGACATTATTGGGATAATATCTTTTCAACATTTCCGTATTATCAGGCCAGCCTAAGGTACTAAAAGGCCATAGGGCTGATGAAAACCAGGTATCTAAAACGTCCTCATCTTGAATCCACCCAGCTTCTTTAGGCGCTTCCATGCCCACGTATACTTCATCATCTTTATACCAAGCCGGAATACGGTGGCCCCACCAAAGCTGTCTTGAAATGCACCAATCATAGGTGATTTCCATCCAATGGCGCATGGTTTTTTCGTATCTTTCTGGAATAAAGTTAATTTTTTTAGTGTTTATCTTTTGTGTTTTTAAAACCTTATCAGCTAGTGGTCGCATTTTAACAAACCACTGTTTTGAAAGTAAAGGCTCAACTATGGCGTTACTACGTTCTGAGTGCCCAACTGAATGGACAATATCTTCGATTTTAATTAAAAGGTCTTTTTCCTTTAATTCTTCGACTAATTTTTCACGGCATTCATAACGATTTAAACCATTATATTTGCCGGTTTTATCATTCATGGTGGCATCGGGATTCATGATAACGATGTGTGGTAAATCATGCCTTTTACCAACTTCAAAGTCATTGGGATCATGGGCTGGGGTTATTTTAACAACGCCTGTGCCTTTTTCCATATCAGCATGTTCATCGGCAACAATTGGAATTAATTTCCCCACAATTGGTAAAACAACTTTTTTACCAATTAAATGTTTATATCTTTTATCATTTGGATTGACAGCAACAGCTGTATCACCGAAAAGGGTTTCTGGTCTAGTCGTGGCTACTTCTAAATATTCTTTACTATTTTCAAGAAAATATTTTAGATGATAGAAAGCTCCTTTTTCATCACTATAAATGACTTCTTCATTAGAAAGGGCCGTCATTTGAACTGGATCCCAGTTAATAATGCGTTCTCCGCGATAAATTAATCCTTTTTTATAAAGTTCTACAAAAACATATCTAACAGCTTTAGATAAACCCTCATCCAGGGTAAATCTTTCTTTGGAATAATCTAGTGAAAGTCCAAGTTTTGCCCATTGCTTATGAATATTATCGGCGTATTCTTCTTTCCAAGACCAAGCGGCTTTTAACCATTCTTCACGCTTCATTTCCCGAGGGTTAAGGCCCTCTTCTCTTAGACGTTTATCAACTTTAGACTGAGTAGCAATACCAGCATGATCCATGCCTGGCAGCCATAAGGCATCATAACCTTGCATGCGCTTAAAACGGATAATTATATCTTGTAAAGTTGTATCCCAAGCATGGCCAAGGTGCAGTTTTCCTGTAACATTTGGTGGTGGAATTACAATCGCATAAGGTTTTAATTTAGTATCGCCACTTTGAAAATAACCTTTCTTTTTCCAATGATCATATTTACCAGCTTCAACTATTTGATGGTTATATTTTTTATCTAACATTTTTACCATTCCTCTCTATATATAAAAAAACACACCTTATATAAGGACGTGTTTGACGTGGTACCACCTTAATTTGTAAGTTTTGACTTACCTTGAATATTTAACGCATTATATACGGGGCATCTTAACTATTCGGATGTCCAGCTCCCAAGCTACCTTCAAATAATTTTTCTTAAGAAAGATTTGCAGCTAATATCTTTCCTCTCTGGATAAGTAATCATTATTTTACTCCTCTTGTTCTAAGCTTTTGCATTCATTATACTATATTTTATTTGATTGTCAAGAAGATATATAATCTAGGCTGTATTTTTCATTATCTACTTCATAATTTTGTAAAATTTCTTCTTCATTTAAAGCACCTTTATAAATAACGAAGTTATAAAGTTCACCAGTGAAGGAATGGTTAGCCCCTCCACTTGCTTGACCGATAACAAAACTATAATCAGTTTTTGGACTAAAGGAAGATGTATTTGTTTCGGAATCACGGGATATACCATTTATATAAAGATAAATGCCTTGGTTGCCTTGAATAACGACTGTAATTTGAATTTTTTTATTTAATAGTTGATCGGCATTGATATTCGTGCAAACTTGATTTTTATCGGTGCCATAATAGCAAAATTTTACTGCAAGGTTATTGCCTATTTTGATGGCTTCAGCCATTAAGCCGGCTTGATTTTCATCGTAATAACCCCAAAGTCCCTGGCCTTCGCTTAAATGGGTGATTTTCATGACGGTAGATAAGGTTATATTTTGACCTAGCACCCCTTGACTAAAACCAGTATCAATATAACTATTACTATTGATGTTTAAATGATCTAAACTATGATCGGTTTCGCTTAAATTATAAAGAAGGGCGTTATAACCGTTGCCACTTTGATCTGGCCAATTATTATCTGTGGGTTTTTGAAAACCATCATAAATGGCTAAAATATTACCGGAACTAGCATAGCCTGTTTCCACGGTGGTTAGAGCGTGCTCTTTTAGTTTATCCATGCTTAATTTACGATTACCTAAAATAGCTAAAGTGCTTAACATCAAAATAAGAAAGAGGGCTAAAATACCATATAAAAGTGAAGAACTAATAAAGCCTTTTTTATCCATGGGATCCCCTCCTTATGTTAATTTAATTATACAATAGATTGTCAATATAAACAAGTTAGAATTTCATCTACTGGCAAATTGTTGACAAATAAAGATGTAATAGGCAAATGTTTCAGAATAAAGAGCCTTTTTTAATATTATTTTCTTAAATTGATTAAATATGAAATTTTAATGAAAAAGACAAATAAGTACTTAATCCGTACCTATTTGTCTGGGTGAAATTTTTGAATAGTTTAATTATTGGGCATGAATGATATAAGGATTTGAGATAGTGCCTTCGCCAGATAAACTGAGGTCAGATTCCAAATAAACTACCGGTCTAACAACAACATAATTCACGGCTTTAGAAAATTGGAATAAATGGTATCCACGACTATCTACACTCCATACAAATCCATTATTCACAGGAGATAAAGTCCAATAAGTTGTCGATGTTTGCAAATAATTATTATTTTACTTTTTTTATTAAAACCATTGTAACTCAAAAAAACAAGGTAATATTTTACTTAAATCATTTTTTGCTTATTAAACAGATAAAAAGAAAACAAAAAGTAGACAGGCGCCCGCTACTGGTCTACTTGTTTGAATAAACTATACTAGGTGATGGGTATGCATAGAGGTTGGTGGTGTGGCCGTGGTAAATGGTGCATTTTATGTTTAATTTTTTGTATTTTATTATTTTATCAGATTCTCATTACTTTATTTATTGTTACTAGATTTAATGTATTTTTACTTTTTCTATTTGTCATTTTTGCATTTCTTTCTTTTTTTAAGCTGTTTTGGTAAGCCTTTCAGTTTTATAAATAATATCAATTTCTTGACTGATTTTTTGACATTGTTTAAATTCCGTATCATTAAACTCAATAATACCGGGTAAACTGATCAGAATAAAGAATAACTCGCGCTCGTCTTGCATTAGCGGATAATGGTTTTCATATTCTCTTAAAATATCAGTAAAATCAAAATCTAAAGCATGGTTTTTATAAAGTTTATATAAATCGAAAACGGGACTACCAATTTTAGCTTTATCCCAACTGATTAAATAGGAATTGTCGTTTCTGATGAAATGGTCTAATTTCAAATTATTATGAAGAACAACATTACGTTGTTTTCTTTTTTCACCAATGAGTTTATGCCAATTTTCTAACCGTTCTTTACATTCATCAATGGTCTGATAAATTTTACTAATATTACGGGCTAAAAGATACTCACTAGGACTCATATAGACTTTACTTTCAATAATCGTAATAATATCAGTATAATAGCCATATAAATAAGCAATATTATTATCTAAATCCTCATATATTTGTTCATAATCATTAATATCAACTTCTTTATAATGAGTTGTTTTGCTATGTAAAAGAGCAACTAATAAAACTAAATCTAAAATTTTCTGCTCTTGCGGAATTTCTAAATCATTAATGTATTCAGTAATTTGATAATCATCCTCCAAGGGATCATTAACAATGGGAGGAATATAATCAAAATTACGTGATCTTAAATAATCAAAAATATCTAAATTTAATTTTTTAGCTTTGAAGACATAACGCCCATTTGCGGTGTCAACCACACTTACAGAACCAATTTTCTCATAGCGACTAGGAACTAATGAATATTTTTTAAAAGCTTCATTAATTTTCATTAGCGGGAACAATTATTTTATCGCCAATTTTAATTTCAGACAAATTATTATAGGCTGCTAATTGATCCTCAGTAACGCCGTAAGTTTCCATAAGCGAATTAGTCGTATCGTTTTCAGTCATAATGTGCACTTTATAAACCACATAATTGTCATTATCATCAAGATTATCGAACAATGATTTGATATTAGAAACTTCTCTTTCTTCAAAATTTTCATCAGCGGATTCTAAAATTTCTTCTGTATTTTTTGCAATTTCTTGGGCCACAGCGACAGTATCCGCATTTTCTTGCGTATTTTCGATTTCTCTATCCATAACGGGTTCCTCCTCCCTTTCTTCGATATGATCAACAGTTAATTCAATACTAACTGATAAAATTTTGCCATTAACAACTTCATAGTAAAAATCACTAATATCAACATCAGCTTCATCGATATAGTATTTTTTATCAATGTTGATATTAAATGGTAACTCATAATCAAATGTATCTAAATGGGTACTAGTATCGGTCATCTTATAATCACCACTAATAATAAACTTACCGGCTATTAAACTTTCTTTTTTAACTTTGACTTCATGTTCTAAGGAAATGCTATTGATAAGCGCGATATTGGTATCAAAAACAATATCCTTTTTGAATGGAACTAGTTTTTTCATGTTATCTCCTCCTAGATAATTATATTATTTTAGTTTAAATATATGTATTATTCTTCTAAGATGCTTTCTAATGATTTTAGCTTATAACCTTTACTAATGATATAATTGACAATATTTTCAATTTCCGTATTTAATTCATCCGTTAGCTCTAAAGATATTAAAGCGCCTGGTTTCAGATTTTGCTTGACATTAATAAAGGGCCTTTGGCTAATAATGGCCGTAGGTTTTATCGTATAGGAATTTTGCAGATGACAAACTTTTAAAGTCGCGGCATTTTGAGTAGCAGCGTAGCAATAATTATATTTTTGACTTCCGCTATTTGTAATAATAGTTTTCATCCAAATAAAATCACTATCTTGATAATTTTCATCGGCACTAAGGTTACCAATTGTATGACCTTTTTCGATAAGCTCGATAACTTTATTATGGTTATTTTCTAAATACCAACTATTTATATAAAAAGTACCTTTGAGATTATTTTTATTTAATACTTTTAAAATGGGATTTATGTCTGAATTATTTTGGACTTTAAAAAGTAAACTTATTTGTTTTTCTTTTTGGTTTGCACTGATAATATATTTATCGGTATGGTCTTTTAAAGGATCTTGTAATAAGCTTTTTTTATAAACTAAAAGTTTAGAATTAAAATAGCCAATTTGTCGCATTTTGTCATAACTTTTTTGAATATCAACTTCTTGCCCACATTTGCCAGGAATAATGGTATTGTCCTTAATAATAGCGGGCACGGATGCTATTTGGTAATCTTGAGCCCGGTCTTGAATTTCAGTTAAGAGGGTGTCACTGAGTCTTGCGGTGGTACTAACTTCTTCTGTGTACATGAAACTACCAACTAAAAGAGTTAGGATACCAATGATTTGAAATATTCGTTTCATAGCCTCACCTATCAAAGTATATGATGATTTTTATTTTTTATAAATGCTTTTCACCCTTTTTATCAGTGAACATATGATATTATGAAAGGGGGATTAACCATGGGACCTTATGCAGATTATTATAGACAAACTCCAGTTACTTACCGCCCAGGAGGCGGACCTGGTGGCCGACCTCCAGGGAGACCACCGATGAATAATAATAGATTAGTAGGCGGGGCATTTTTAGGACCATTCTTATTAGGGGGACTTACTGGTGGTTTAGTAGCCCCATTCTTCTATGGTGGATATAATCGTCCAAATTATTATTATCCACCATACTACTCACCATATTATAGACCATATTAAAAAGAAACCTAGTTAGCTAGGTTTTTTTGCCGGGCAAAAAATAAAATGCCCTTTTTAAACTATTATATTTACGGGTTAGTGAGCTTTATAAAAAATGGGGTCTACTATTCAAAACTGGTCTATGGTTAGAAATCAGTTAGATGCCCACCTTAGATTTCAGGATAGGTCTCGTAAATATTGTAATTAGATCTTTGACAATTATATATATATCTTATAAATAACTTACACACTTTTCTTGACCCACTTCAAAGCATCTTTTTTTAATGATAAATTTACTAATTTAGCATTCGTCATTATTTCAAGTTGTGTTCTTGATATTTAAGTTAGTTATTTCTCGAAATGATCTATCCAATATTTATTATTCTGCCTAATTTAATCGTATCAGACGTTTGTTTGTCATACAATGACTTTTTTGATTTTTAATAAACTTTCCTTATAAACAAAAAAACTAATATACGGGATTTTACTATTAGGTATAGAGAAGAGAGTAAATTTTGTATATTAGTTTTTTATTGGAATCCACATTATAGACTCCACTAGAATACCCCAAATAATTATCCTAGTGGAAACTACAAGGTAAATTTTTAAACAAATTAATGCTGCATTTAATCAATAATTAATATTTATATCTCAATTTTAAACACATAGCGACAATTTGTCAAGGCTATTCTAATTTGTTTGTACAATTATTATAGCAAGGTGGTAATAAATGGCAATTAGATTTAAAAAAATTAGTGATTTAAGAGTAGATAATGATTTGTTACAAAAAGATGTTGCTAAGATTCTTGGCGTGAATAAAAATACTTACCCACACTGGGAAACAGGTCTATATGAAATACCTTTAGAAATTGTCGACAAGCTCGCAAGGCATTATGGAGTAAGCGTGGATTATTTAACAGGTTTATCAATGGCCAAGGAAAAAAAGCAGTATCGTCCTTTGGATTTGGAAGTATTATGTGCTAGACTGAAAAGAGTTAGAAAAAGTTATAAACTTTCACAAGAAGAATTAGCCGATAAAGTCGATGGTTTAACGCAGATAAACTGCTCAAGATATGAAAATGGTAAAGTAATTATCCCTTTTTCTAAATTATTTTTGATCGCCAAAACCCTTAATGTATCACTTGATTATTTGCTGGGACGCAGTGATGAAATGAACATTAAGAAAAAAAACATTCTGATTTCTTAAGGAATGTTTTTTTGATAGTTTTGACTGACTTTATCTAATGCCGCAATCAATTCTCTTATTTCTTCTTCATTTTTTAAACGGACACCACTAGCATAAATATGGCCCCCTCCACCAAAGTTAGCCACGACTTCATTGATAACCGGACCCCTGGATCTAATGGAAGCCCGATAAGTATTTTGATCTTTATCATAAGAGAAAGTAGCCCAAATGAGCATATCTTCAATATGGTTAAAATTGTTAATCATATTGCCTGGAGTCGCGGCATCGACACCATATTCAGTTTGCACATCTTCATTTATAATGATATAACCCACGTTATGTTCCGTTATCGTGAAATTTTCGGCCATATAACCTTGAAATTTGATTTCTTTATAAGGCCTTAAATAAAGGTTGGCATAAACTTTAGTAATATCCAAATTGGTACTTTGAATTAACTTAGCTACAATTTCAAAGGTTTTTGGTTTTGAATAAGCAAACATGAAACGATTAGTATCGGCGATTAGGCCAGCATATAGTTTTTCCGCCGCTATTTTATTTATTTTCAATTTGGTATTGAAAGCAAGGTCAATGATCATTTGTGAAGCTGATGAGGCATTATCATCAATCCATTCTAACTTACACATTTTTTCGATAAATGGATGGTGGTCAATTTTGATAGACTTGGAAAACTTATCGGGGTTAAGACCATCTACTCGCTTTTTATCGGGGGTATCAGTAACGATTAATAAGGCATCATACATGTCTTCAGTAAATTTATCTAAAGAGCCTAAAAATTTAAATTTGCTGGTGGGATTACCAACGGCATATACTTCTTTATCTGGAAAGGTATTTTTAATGATTTCTTTTAACCCTAAAGTACTACCTAAGGCATCAGGGTCTGGGCCAACATGACGAGCCAAAACAATTTTTTTGGCTTTTTTTATTTGGCGATAAATTTGCTTTTGAATATTTGACATGTAATCACACTTTCTATTTAATAAGCTTATAAGTTTCACGGGCTATCATTAATTCTTCGTCGGTTGGAATCACATAGCAAGGAATAACGGAATTTGGTTTACTTATTATACCATAATTTGGCGTGGAAAATTTATTAATTTTTTGGTTGATTTCTTCGTCGAGAACAAATCCGAGTTTTCCTAATTGCTCTAAAACTTGTTTTCTAAATTGGCTAGCATTTTCCCCAACTCCGCCACAGAAAATTAGGGCATCAATTTTGGGAATTTTAATATAATATTTGGCAATATATTCGGCTATACGATTGATATACATGGTGTTAGCTAAAATCGCCATTTCGTTATTTTGCGCAACGGCTTTTTCTAAATCACGATTATCACTGTGACCAGGAACAAAGGCTTCTAAACCGCTTTGATTGTTGAGAATTATGTTTAATTCTTCTAAAGTTTTACCAGTAGTTTTTTGAAGATAAGGTAAAATACTATAATCAATATCCCCACAGCGACTTCCCATAATAAGTCCAGCATTGGCTGTAAAGCCCATGGAATTATTTTTGGACTGACTATTTTCAACTAGGGTAATACTGGCCCCATTGCCAATATGACAAATTATGAGATTAACGGGATGCTGAAATTGTTTTTCCATTACTTGAGTAATATACTGGCAACTAAGACCATGAAAGCCGTATTTTCTGACACCATATTTTTGATACCATTCATATGGAATGGCATAAAGAAAATTTTCTTTCGGCATGGTTGCATGAAAGGCAGTATCAAACAAGGCTACTTGCGGGACCTTTGGAATATGTTTTTGAAAAGCCTTGATGCTAGCTAGATGAGCAGGCATGTGTAAAGGTGCTAAATCGATCAAACTTTCTAAATATTGTAAGTTATTTTTGGTAATAAGCATGGGTTTATTTTGACCACCCCCATTAACGATTCGGTGGCCAATGGCTTTGATCTCATCTAGGGAATGGATGATTTGCTTAGTTAATAAAATATGAATTAAAAAATTAGCAGCCTGGTCATGATTAGCAATTTGGGCTTGAAATTCTTGAGTTTGACCGTTTATAATTATTTTACAATTAGCGTTTTGACCAATTTTTTCTAGGTATCCGTAAATTAAAACTTGTTCTTCTGGCATTTGATACATTTTGAATTTTAATGATGAACTGCCAGCATTGACCGCTAGTATTTGCATAGTGTTCACTTCCTTTATAAGTTGTATACCCATAGGCTACAATTGGCAATTTCCAAAGTGGTTAGATCATTATCTTGGGGAATACCGCAAAGATAATAATGTAAGGCTCTAATAAAACCACTATGGGTGACTAGTAAAATATTTTTATCGGGATACTGTTTTTTTAAGTCTTCGACAAAGTTGGAAACTCGTTTTATGAGGTGCCAAACAGGCTCAACATCAGCTTCGCTTTGATTTTGCATGAAATTCCAATAACCTTTGTAATCGAAAAGATTTTTATTTAACCCTTCCATTTGGCCATAACTGCGTTCTAAAAGGCGATTATCAATGATGATTTTTTGATTAGTTATGAGTTTAGCTGTTTTAAGGGCTCTTTTAAGAGGTGATGAGAAAACTAAATCAAAAGATATATTTTTTAATTTTTCTCCCATGATTTTAGCTTGATTGATCCCATTTAAAGTTAACTCGCATTCTTGGGTACCGCTGACGATGCCTTTTAGATTGGGATAAGTTTCTCCGTGTCTTATAACATATAAACGCATATTGTCCTCCTATTTGGTCGTGGCTACCCAAGTGCCAGCTAAAATATCATGAAGTCCCCTTTTATCTCTACGGGTTAGTGTCATTATAATACTTATGAATAATAAAGTAAGTTGAATAAGGCCTAAAATAGTAATAACGGTAAAATAAATGTTGTCAGGAATGATAAGGCAGCATATAATTACAGTTACAAAATATAGTAATCCATTGATGATTAAATTACGTATAAGTAAACTAGTTAAACTAAGGCTTTGATTACTCCGAGCTTTAACTTCGATGTTCATTAGTTTTTTGCCAATGGTCTGTCCATGGTTTAGATAAGGCAAAATAACAAAATAAGCAATGATGTAAAGAACATTAATAAGGTTTAAAAAAATGTTAATGGTATCTATTTGTTTATAAATGAAACTTAAATCGGTCATATAACTGGTAAAACTAATATCCCCATTGGCGTATTTTAAAGTGATATTGTCCATCTGGGCTGTTAAAGATGTAACGTCGGGTTTATATAAAAGGCCAATTAAGCCAAGAATTATTAACAAAATTATTAAATCGATTAAATAGGCGGACATTCTTTTACCAAGTGACGCTTTCATTTATGCACCTTCTTATCTTACTATTATAATTATACCGAAAATAGTGGCGATAGGCAAATACAAAGTGGTGATATTCGGTAATTATCATTATTTTTACAAATAGTTGTGTTCAACTTTATGATTGATTAACATATTCAGCATAGGCAACATTTAGGTCAATAGGCATTTTAATATGAAGAATATCTTTAGTGTTAATATAGTTATCGTCTATTAATAAATTGGAATAAGATGTTGTTTTAGTTTTATTTAACAAGAATCTTTTTTTCATAGTAAAAATATAAATAAACCAATTTAGGTATTCTTGCAAGTGTCTGGTTGATACTCCTCTAAATTTACTAAGCCATGTTTCAAGTTAAGAGTGAATACCATTGATTTCAGGTATATTAAAAATGCCATTACTATGAAATCCTGAAGGAATAGCATTTAATACAAGTTGATTTTCTTCGCAGAAATCTTGATATGCACTGGCACTATCCGCATTAATAGACCTTGCATTATTTAATTTCTGCCCTAGAGTCTCTCTTAACATATCTGTAGTACATCTGCCTAGACCAGCAATTTTTAATAATAGATTATCAAACTCATCTATACTAGAAACGACACAAATCTTATGATGACTAATCCCTTTTATGCCAT
>CALVJP010000063.1 GCA_944332215.1 uncultured Bacilli bacterium | reverse complement strand
TTATTCCAATTTATTAATAGATGATAACTATATTAACACTAAAGATATTCTTCATATTAAAATGCCTATTGACCTAAATGTTGCCTATGCTGAATATGTTAATCAGTCATAAAGTTGAACACAACTTTTGTATAAAAAAATTCATAGTATTTGCTACTATGGATTTTTTCAGGCTTTAGTGGTGATAGTTAAATTAAAATTATTTTAGTTATTATTGAGATGCAAAAACGCGACAAATTAAAATGAATGATTTCTACAATTTATAGAGAATTGTTTTTTAATTTTAATTAGTTTTTTTAAATTGTAATCTTGAAGCTTTCAAGAATTACTTGATATATAAAAATATAAATGATACAATATTGATGTACTAAAAACTTAGGATGGAAGGTTTAAATATGGTGTTAGATTATAATAAGCTTTGGAAATTAATGATTGATAAAAATATTAATAAAACAGAACTTTGTAAGAGAGCTAAAATCAGTACAAATGCAATGGCCAAAATGGGGAAAAATGAATCGGTATCATTGGAAACATTAGTTAAAGTATGTGCCATTTTAGAATGCAATTTAAACGATATTGTAGAAGTAAAACGTGAGGTGGATAAAAATGGCAACAACTAACTTATCTAAAATTAAAAGAGATGAAATGATAAAATTTTTAGAAATTTTAAAAAAGGCACATATGGATGATAAATCAATAAGAGCTTTTAATGAAATAGAAAATGCATTAACAAGTAAAAGGTTTGGGTTAATATTTGAGGAACATATGGAAGAAGTGGACGAGCATTTAAAAGAAAATATTCCTGTATTTTGTGCTGATGCAACAAGACAAATTTGTGAAGATCAAAACCAACCTTATAATTTCATAATAGAAGGAGATAATTTACAAGCATTATATCTTCTTCAAAAAACCCATCGAGGAAAAATAGATTGTATATACATCGATCCGCCATATAATACGGGGGCTAAAAACTGGAAATACAATAATGATTATGTAGACAGCAATGACAATTATAGACATAGTAAATGGTTATCAATGATGAGTAAACGCTTAAGACTTGCTAAAAAATTACTAAAAGATGATGGTGTTTTAATTTGTGCTATAGATGAAAATGAACTTGCCACCTTAAAACTATTAATAGAAGATGAGAGTGTTTTTGGCATTTCTTATCAAGTTGATGTTATATCTATTGTTCAAAATCCTAGAGGAATACAAGGAGATAACTTTTCTTATACAAATGAATATGCATTATTTGTTTATAAAAAACATTATAAAGTTATTTGCGATAAGGAGGTTGAAGAAACGGAAGTCGATTGGAGTCCACTTAGAAATTGGGGAAGTGAGTCGTTAAGGACCGATGCTAAAAATTGTTTTTATGGCATTAGGATTAAAAATGGCAAAATTGTGGGCTTTGACGATGTACTGGATGATAATATTCACCCTCAGAAAAATGAAGTTAATTCCAATGGGGAAATTACAATTTACCCAGTTGATAATAATAATGTTGAAAGAAAATGGCGATATGCTAGACAAACTGTCGAATCAATTGTAAATATTTTAAAGGCTGAAGAAAAAAATGGTGTTTGGGATATTTATTTAGGGAAACCCTATGCTCCTTATAAAACGGTTTGGACGGATAAAAAATATGATGCAAATGAGTATGGCACTCAACTAATCAATAGCATGGTACCTAATAATGATTTTGATTTTCCAAAGTCTCTTTGGAATGTTTATGAGTGTTTATTTGCAACAACAAGACATAAACGCGATGCTATTATTTTAGACTTTTTTGCTGGCTCTGGCACCACGGGGCACGCTGTTGAACTTCTTAATAAACTGTATGGCGGGAATAGAAAATATATTTTAGTTACAAATAATGCTATCGGCGAAAAAAAAGAAAAAGAGTTTAAAAAAATATATGGGAAACCTGAAGATTATCCTCAAAAATATATGGAATATGAGGAAAAATATGGAATATGTTCATCTATAACATATCCTAGATTGTTAGCTGTTATTAAAGGTTATACTCATTCAAAAGATTTCAAAGAAATTTTATATGAAAAAAAATTTAACAATCAATTTTTGAATAAAATAGAGGAAGAAAAAAACAAAATCGAAAGAACAATCAATGAAAATTTATCTAAGTATGATGAGGTAAAAAAAGTCTATGAAAATAACTCGATCAAAATAATTGGTTTAAACCAAAAAAAGGAAAAAATTAAAGGTATTCCGCATAACTTAAAATATTTTAAATGTGATTGGACCCCTAGGAAACCTAAAGACTATTTATTAAGTAATGCTTTGTGTTTTTATATTAAAGAAATGATTGAATTAGAAAATGCAATTGATATAGATAATGAAAGATATGTGGTGATTTTTAATAGAGATGATTTTAAAAAATATGTACTTGATGAAAATAAATTTAAAAAAATAAAAAAACTTTGGGTAAATCAAAATATTATATTTGATGCAAATGAAATCAAATTGCTAAGTGAAAAAGATTTTAAATATCTTCCAGGGGAATATTTTAGTCAAGAATTAAAGGAGGCAGCAGAATAATGTTTAAAATTAATTTATTGAAATTTCAAGAAAAACATGAAGAGAATTTGTTGATGAAATGTGCCGATAATGAAGAAATCGTTCTTTATGCTCCAACTGGATCAGGGAAAACGGTTTTAACTTGTAAATTTATAGATGATTATTTAGATGAAAATCCTAATACAGTATTTCTCTGGCTTTGTCCAGGGGCTGGAGGTTTACAAAAGCAATCACAAGAAAGCTTTGTGGAAGTAACATCTGGAATTCAATATGGAGATGTTTATGATTTTATAAATGAATCAAATCCAGCGGGCAGTGTTTATTTTATCAACTGGGATAAAATAAATCGCTCATCTAACATTGTTTTGCGAGAAGGTGAATATAAGGATTTAATGGCTAAAGTGCACTATTGCCATAATAGCAATATAGATATATTTATGATTATTGATGAAGAACATAAATATAGAGAGACAGCAAATAATTATATCGCGAATATAGAGCCAATCCATGTTCTAAGAATTTCTGCTACTCCAGTTAGTAAAGGAAACTATACAGAAATTATTGAAGATAATGAGGTTATTGCTTCGGGCTTAATCGCTTCAGGTATTTCAATTAATAATGGTTTATCTCAAGCGATTGAGGATAATAATAATTTAGACGATGATCTATTATTATTAAATTTAGCAGATAAAAAAAGAAAAGAAATTCAGGCTGAATATGATAGGTTAGGCATAAATATAAGACCTCTTGTATTAATCCAATTTCCCAATGGCTCTGAAGAGTGGATCAGCAGAATTAAACAAGAGTTAACTAATATGGGATATTCTGAAAGATCTGGTTTAGTTACTTCCTGGTTTAGTGGAGATCATCCTGACAACCCTGAAGAAATAAAAAAATTAAATGGACAATATGCTTTTCTATTGTTTAAACAAGCAATTGCCACAGGATGGGATTGTCCTCGAGCTAAAATATTGGTTAAACTTCGTGAAGGGGGAACAGAAAAGTTTAATATTCAAACAGTTGGCAGAATTAGAAGAATGCCAGAAAGAAAGCACTATGATAATGAATTATTAGATAATTGCTATGTTTATACATTAGATAGTGAATTTAAAGAAGGCTTAACTAGTAGTTTAAGTGATTCATTTTATACATATCAATACAAGAAAAAAGATAATGCTCCATCATTTTTTTTAGAAAAAGAATCCTTGGATGGCAGCGATAGATACGCTGTTAATCCCAAAGCAGTGGTGGATATTGCAAGAAAAACTATGCTTGAAGAATGTGATATTAATGAAAATGGTGAATTGGATAAACATGAATTAGAAGTAGCAAAAGGATATATATTTAGTACTAAATTAAAAATTGAAGCTATAGAAGGAGTTGCTAGAACTACACATGATATGCTTTCTTTAAATAAAGTGTTTGGCGGAGAACACGAAATAAATAATCATGATGATGGTTTTATAATTAGAGATGCCAAAAGAAGAATTGCTAGGGCCATGGGCATAGATGAAAATATATCTAATAATGCATTAAGGATTTTATTTGGACCTGAAGATATGCAAATGTCTTTATTGTCTCAAGAAGAAAAAGATTTTGAACATGAAAATAAAATATTAAAGGATATGAAATTAAGGGAATATAATGCTTTTTTGGTAAACAATAGGGAAAGACTTATTGACGTGTTTAGCAAGATAAGTCAAGATCAAATTGCTGATATTAAAGAAACTGAAATATTAAAAAAAGAATGGGTTATTCCTAATAAACAGTATTATAAACAGCAAAAGAAAATCGATAGTACTAAGATTATGAATAAAAATGTTTTTGCTGAATATGGTAATAATATTTTAATAAATCCAAATAGAACATTTACCGAAATTGAGTTTGAAAAATGGTGTGAAAGTTATGATTTGGTTAAATGGATATATAAAAATGGGGATAAAGGAGATGACTATTTTAGTATAGTATATAGACGGGCATTTAGAAGAAATAATTTTTATCCAGATTATGTAATTCAACTTAATAATGGTGACGTTTGGATAATAGAGGCTAAAGGTGGCTTAACTGCTGATGGAAATTCAAATAACATTGATCGATATGCTAAAAATAAATTTAAGGCTCTAAAGGAATATGCCTCAAAGCATTCTAATATTAAGTGGGGATTTGTCAGAGCTGTTGGTACACAAATTTATATATCTAATACCGAATGGGATGAAAATGTGATGAATAGAAACGTATGGAGGCCTATTGAAGAAGTTATAAAATAACTGTAAAGACATGCAAATAGTTAATAAAATAGCCATTGTTTAGAAAAATAATTTATAGTGGTATCTATAGGCTTTAAAATAATTATTTATGGGAATGGTAAATTGTTAAAAAGTTTATTAATATGGTGCTTGCTTTTGTCAATGTCAGAATTTGACTTTTCCAAAATAATCTGTTAATATATAGCTCAATTGAGGGGACTATATGGAAGAAAGAAAAGTATTAAATCGTCAAAAACAATTAAATCAACAAGTTGCGGAAATATTTCATGCACAAGGGATTACTAAATTTAGGTTAACTGCCCTTGGAAACTCTATTTCCTCAGGTTTTTCATTTTTGAGAACAATTAAACCTTTATTACTTCGTAATGAAAGTATTCAAGGAATAATGCAGGTGCAAGGCATAGATTATGAAACTTTTACTTTTGCTCGTGCCCAAAACAACTGTGATGAACATATAAACGATTGGTTAAATAGTAATATTAAAATAGCTGAAATCTATCGTCGCAATCGAGCTGATTATGGTAATTCGGAGTTATCAATGCGTGAATATCCAGAGGCAGAATTGGATAAATATTTTCCTCAAAATCCGGAAAATAATATTGGACTTAAAGATGTTGTTTTTGAGTCATGTGATGATTTAGCTAATGTTATAGTTTATAATGGAGCCACGGGATCGTTTTTGGATATATGGACTAGAAATGGTAAAATTAAATACCATCTTATGTATGGAGTTAATCGTGATATTACCAGTATTCAAGCCATATTAAATCAAATTCAAAATAATAATCGTAT
Organism: uncultured Bacilli bacterium; assembly: GCA_944332215.1. Classification (GTDB taxonomy): domain Bacteria; phylum Bacillota_I; class Bacilli_A; order RF39; family UBA660; genus Coprosoma. Next base: position 30,878 of record CALVJP010000063.1, on the reverse strand, counting down.
TGGGGGAGCGAATACTCAAATATATCTGTGCGGAGCACCAGATATTTTAGGGTTTAAGGTTACTAATTTAATTAACTCAAAATTAAAAAGAATATCAAAATTATATGCCAATACGACCTATGTCCCATCAGTAAAAGCTAAGGGATTGTATCGTAGACTTCCTGCTAATAAAGATGAAAAAATTGGCTGGGGTGTCGATATTCATCATGACGAATTAGAATATTTAAAATTAAATAATAATATTTTGGAAGCTATTGTTCAAAATTATTTAGCCAATCATGCTTTAATTGAACTAGACCGTATTTTATTTCATTTAAATAATACAAACGAGTTTACCAATCCTGCGGCAAAAAATAGTGAAATTGATCCAGATATTTTAGTGCTGTTATATGATAAATGCTATAATGTTCTTGGTGATGAAGAAAGTCAAAGCATATTTAATCAAAGATTACGTGAATATTTAAGGGAGAGAGGACCACATGATTTCTTTTATGTGAATTATAAAACCCTTACTGAATCACCGGCTAAAGTTTATAAACATAATTATTAGTAAAAAATATATTAATTTTTCTAGGCTATTAATAAAGCTGATAAAAAGCAAGGTATTATTTATATCTTTCTTTTTTTGAATTGATTAATGTTTTGTGATAATTTTAGAAAAAGAGGCTGTTACGTAATTAATTCTTTAATTTCGTAACAGCCCCTTTTATATTACTTAATATAATAAGGGATAATCAATTAGCAAAGTAAGACCTAATTCAACATCCTTAAAATAAGCGATGATAAATTTGGGGCTACAAATAAGCGCTGATTTAAAATCATATGTATTATTAAAAATTTTATTCACTATATTTTAATATGTCATTTACGTCGCATTTTAATACATAACAAAATCTCGCAATTACATCAAGATCAACTCGAGTAACTTTATTGTTATAATAACGATTTACTAAATCATAATTCATAGCAACCATTTTGCTTAATTTGCTTCTACTTATGCCTTTTTTGTCAATGATATGTTTTAAATTGACATTGACTTTTCCATAATCTTTTAAGGTGTAAACTGTTTCTTCCATAATAACCTCCAAAAATATCTATATATTATAATAATTATAATTTTTTTACCACTTTATTATCAGTCCATAAAAATGTATACCTATTTAATATTATTTATTTAATTCTAATTATTATTTACAAAATAATGATTTAATTGTATAATAAAATCATTAGGTGATAGGAGTGGGATTTATGTGGAAAAGACATTTGGTTATTATAGTAATTGTGTTTGGCTTTTTGTTTTTTATAAATGTTGATAGAATTCAAGCAAAAAACTGTAATTGTTATTATGTCGGACAACATGATCAAGTAGTACTTGGCCATGATACGGTATATGCTGTAAAAATAAAATATACTGATGATGAACCGAATGATACTTGTGTGGATAAGCAACACTGCACTTCGAGAGCTCAAGGAATTACTCCAGGATATGTAGTTGATATTTGTGAAGCATGGAGGGAAAACGGGGATACTTCTAGTGCTTGCATAAGCCAAAAGGGAGCAGTTGCAGGGTATCCCTTTGTTAGTGCAGAAATTCAAGACGAGATAGTTAAGCAACATTGTACTGTGGAAGCTTGCTCACAAGCTCATATATTATTTTGGTCTCAAAACGAGAGTAAAGAAATTGTTTCTGAAAAAAATACTGCCGAGAATGGGGAAGATTATTCCCATACTATTTTTAGTGCAACATCCCCTTTAAAAGCTATTGATAGAAAAGATTATGAGCAGTTAAAACATGCAAGTTCGTTGGTTGAAGAAGCCATAGATCAAGGACATATTAATTCATCGCATTGTGATGAGGAATGCATTGCCTCAATAATGGCTTGGGGTAATTTAGGCTATGATGTACTTGATTCTGATGGAAAAGCAGATTGCAGTATATTATGGCAAGAATATGAAAACGGCAAAAATTTTAGAAATCTATTAAGTATTTTTTTCTGGATTATTTGTATTATTGCCATTATTTTATTAATTATTTTTACATGTGTAGAATTTATAAAAGTTATTACTGGCCAAGATGACGACGGAATGCGCGTTGCTTTTAAACATACGCTTATTAGAATTTTATGCGTGGTAATGCTATTATTATTGCCTATGTTAATTAGTTGGATAGTGGGGACGATTAATGAAAAAGCAGCCAGCGAATTTACAATAGGAGCTGATGGTGAAGTTTTATGCAATATTGCAGAAGAGTAAAATGATAATTTATAAAAAATTCATAACATTTTTTATGAGTTTTTTATTATAAGGCAAGTGCATTAAAAATAAAAAAAGTCTTTATAACACATTTGTTTGTCCAAAGTTAAAGCTTAAAGTAATTATTGGAAAAGTTAAAAAAATCTTCTAAAAAATATAAATGTTTCATATAATAAATTATAAAAATAAAGGAGGAAATAATGATGGAAACATTAAAAGTCAGGGCAAAATCTAACCCTAATTCAGTTGCGGGAGCACTTGCTAATGTATTTAGAGAAAAAGGCACTGTGGAAATTCAAGCAATTGGCGCAGGAGCACTTAACCAAGCAATAAAGGCAGTGGCGATAGCTCGAGGGTTTGTCGCCCCAAGTGGGAAAAATTTAATTTGTATTCCAGCTTTTACAGATATTGTAATTGATGGTGAAGAAAGAACGGCAATTAAATTGATCGTAGAGTCAAGATAAAAATAAGCACTTATCTTTATGATAGGCGCTTTTTAATGCCTTATTTAAAAATCTTTATATTTTATAACGGAGTTTTCGGTATTTGGTTGACGAAAGCTAGCCTTGAAGATATACTGTTTGGTAATAGGAATTATTTAGTTTTTAAAAGATCATAATTAACTAAAATAAATAGAAGCAGTCAAAGTAAAAAACTAGTTTCAAAAAACCTATTATAAATAGTTATGTGGGTACTTAAAAATAAGGAAATTGTTATAGCTATTAAATTCAGCCGTGCTGTACCGGTCAAACACTAAACTTACCAGAAGAAATTAATGTTAGTTAAAATAACAGCAATAAACTTAAGGCGGGGGGGGATAACTATTTATTGTAAGCACCATTCGGTGCTTTTATTGATTTTTGTTATAATAAACGGTATAATTGCTGATGGAGGGATATAATGGATGCAAATTTAAAAAGAAGCATTATTTTAGAACATTATCAAAATCCGAAAAATAAAGGATTAATTAAAGATGATAGCTATTTAAAAATTAATATGAATAACGAAAGCTGTATTGATGAAGTTAATTTAATGTTGAAGATCGAAGATGGTATTATTAAAGATATTCGCTTCGATGGTGAAGCTTGTGCCATGTGTATTAGCTCTTCTTCCATTATGGTAGAGACATTGCTTGGCAAAACCATAGAAGAAGCTAAAAATATATTGTCAAATTTTTTAAAGATGATTGATGAGCAAGATTATAATGCTGAAGTTTTAGAAAGCGCTACAGTTTATGACGATGTTTATAAACAACCAAACCGTAAAAAATGCGTACTACTACCTTGGTGGGGAATTGAAAAAATTATTAAAGGCTTAGAAGTTGAAAACTTATAGATGAAAATGCAGATTACGTCTTATTCTAAAAAAAATATAAATTAAGTAGTAAAAGCAATCGCGTATTAGAGGGTAAACATTTATTAATTAGACATTAAGTTTAGGAAAATAATTATAAAAAAACAAAGAAGCCAAAAAAACGAGACTAAAACGAGAATAATTTGTCTAAAATAGCCCATTGGCTTTTTATTTTGAATTAAATCTAGTATAATATAAATAGGTGAAAGACATGGTAGAGGAATTAGGACTAAGTGAAGAAAAAATAAAATCAATTTCCAAAATTAAAAACGAGCCCAAGTGGATGACGGATTTTAGATTAGAAGCCTTTAAAGCTTTTAAAAACATTCCCAACCCTAATTTTGGGCCAGAACTTAAAATCGATTTCGATAAAATTAACTATTACAAAAAAGTGGCTAAGCGCGTCGAAAATGATTGGCAACAAGTTGCTTGTAACATTAAAAATACTTTTGATAAAGTAGGACTTATCGAAGCTGAAGCCAAATATTTAGATGGTATTGGAGCTCAATATGAAAGCGAAGTTGTTTACCATAATATGATCAAAGAATTAGAAGATAAAAAGGTTATCTTTTGTAGTACCGATGATGCTTTAAAAAAATATCCAGAATTATTCAAGAAGTATTTTAACAAATTAGTAAAATATAATGAAAACAAATATACAGCTTTAAACGGGGCTGTTTGGAGTGGCGGGACTTTTATTTATGTACCACCACATACAACAATTGATAGACCATTACAAAGTTATTTTAGATTGGATACTAAAAATATGGGACAATTTGAGCGAACAATTATTATTGTCGATAATGATAGTCATTTACATTATATGGAAGGTTGTACAGCCACTTATCATTTAGCTGATTCCCTGCACGCCGCCGTAGTAGAAATATATGTAGGAGAAAACGCCAGCTGCCGCTATACAACTATCCAAAACTGGGCTGATAATATTTATAATTTGGTGACGAAAAGAGCCGTTGTCGCAAAAAATGGTTTAATGGAATGGATCGACGGCAATATCGGTTCTAAAATCAATATGAAATATCCGACCTGCATTTTAAAAGGTGAGGGAGCTACCGGGAATTGCATTTCCATTGCTGTAGCGACTAAAGAACAAATTCAAGATGCGGGGGCGAAGATGATCCATTTAGCCCCTCAAACAACGAGTAAAATTATAAGCAAATCAATCGCCTCCTCAGGTGGTGAGGCTAGTTATCGGGGGACAGTTTATATTGATAAACTGGCGAAAAATTCCAAAAGTATCGTAAAATGTGATACAATATTATTAGATGATAAATCTAAAAGTGATACAATTCCCAAAAATGTCGTAGGAAATAACTCTTCTTATCTTGAACATGAGGCCACCGTGTCAAAACTCGATAGAGATAAATTATTTTATTTAATGAGTCGTGGCCTTGATGAAGAAAAAGCCCAGGAGCTATTGATTATGGGCTTCATTGATGAATTTAAAGAAAGCCTACCGATGGAATATGCGGTTGAACTTAATCAATTATTAAAGAATTATTTTTAGGAGGATATTATGGAAAAGAAAAAAAGTGGCAAAGGGAAATTAATTATAATAACGGTTATAATCATTTTAATTGCTGCTGTTATAGCTGGTTTATATTTTTATGATAGGCAAAATACCAAAAAGATGACTGAAGCCATGGAAGGGCCAGCACTGGATTATTATGATAAATATATGAGTGCCAATACAGGGGCTTCAGCGTACAAAGTCACATTATCCATGCTGGAAAAAGCCAACCAAAATGGTGAAAATTATAATTTAAGTGCTTTGGAAAAATGCGAATCACAGTCAACCTATGCTTTAATCAATATTGATTATTATAATGGTCAAGTCACTAAGACTGATGTTAAATTAGATTGTAAAAAGTTTTAATTTTATATTTTGCTGGTATAACTTAGCATGAATTTGGCAAATTCTCTAAGCGATAAATTCGGAAAATAACTCTATATTTACCCATCAAATATAGAGCTTTTTTTGTTTGCGTTTTGATAAAAAATTTTATATAGTTAAAACAAGAAAGGAGGCCCAAAATGTTAAATCAAACAGTTCTAGTTGGTAGATTAGTGAATGACCCTGAATTATTCGAAACAGAAAGCGGGCGCAAAATCACTCGGGTAACACTAGCTGTCCCTCGCACCTATAAAAATTCTCATGGGGAATATGATACAGATTTCATCGGGTGTAAATTATGGCAAGGCGTTGCTGAAAGTACGACAGAATATTGCAAAAAGGGTGATCTAGTCGGTGTAAAGGGACGTTTACAGACTAGTCGTTATGAGACTGAAGATGGTATGCGCTATATCACCGAGGTAATTGCCGAAAAAGTCACATTTCTTTCAAGTAAAGCTAAAGCTTAGAAAAACAAGGCTATTTCACCTTGTTTTTAAATTCTTGATAGAAAATTTTGTCAGGGGTACTTCTAAATACTTTGGCAATTTTCACGGCCATTTCATATGATAAGCGGCGTTGGCCATTTTCTATTTGCCAATAAAAAGGCTTACTTATACCTAATCGTGCGGCCATTTTACTGTAAGAAAGTTTCTTTTTTTCGCGTAGCTCTTTTAATTTCTCCATTTTTCGACCTCCCGTTTATATTATATATTAACTTGGAGTTAAAATCAACAAAAAGATAACTTAAAGTTAATTTTGCTTTTTGCCTCGCAATATATTGTTATAATGTGGTTAACGAGAGGATAATGGTGATACTAATGATTGGAGAAAGATTGCGGAAAGCGCGGCAAGAACTGGGCTGGTCGCAACAAGCTTTAGCTAAAGAACTAGGAATTTCAGCTCCAGCAATTTCTCAATATGAAAATGAAGAGCGGGTTCCTAGTGTAGAAGTTTTAATTCAGTTATCAGATGCTCTTCATGTATCATCAGATTATATCCTCGGACGTGACTTAATGGTTAAAAGTGATAATACGCCTTATACAATTTATTTATCGGCTAGTGATTTAAAAATTATTCAAGAAATCAAAAAATATCACACTTTATATAAACGATTAGTTTTAGAAACGGAAAGACAAGTTTCGGCTTGGAACAAACGCGTTAACTAGGGGTTAAAAACCCCCTATTTTTGTTATCTTACTGTTATAATTACGTTAACGAAAGGATAACGTGATATGATGCAAAATTTAAATAGTTATTTGATCAGAGAAAAAAGAAAAACCTTAGGATTGTCACAAGCTCAGGTTGCTAAAGAGGTAGGCGTGTCAAAAGTAGCTGTTTGCTGGTATGAGACTGGAGAGAGAACGCCTAATTTAGAAAATTTTTTGAAATTAGCGGATACTTTACAGGTATCTTTAGATGAACTTGCCGGTCGCGAAGTTAGTGTAGTGACTAGTAATAATGCAGATTATACGGCGAGAATGTCAAAAAGAGATGTGGAAATTGTCAAAGAACTTAAAAAACATAAAGATATATATCGAGCTTTAGTTGAAGATCCTGAGCGAACAGCGGAGTTAATTGACAGAAGAATGAAATAACACTTTTGGGGTGTTGTTTTTTCTTTAAAAATTTAGGTATTTATGGAATAAACTTTAGTAGTGTGATATAATTTAGAAGGTGATGGATATGAATATACTAGATATCATTGCGAAAAAAGAACAAGGTTTAGAGCTTAATAAAGCTGAGATGGAATATGTGGTTATGGGATATGTAAATGCCGAAATTCCCGATTATCAGATGAGCGCTTTTTTGATGGCAATTAAGATATTAGGAATGTCCGACAAAGAAATTATCGATTTGACGGATATTATGCTTCATAGTGGGGAAGTGTTAGAATTAGGTTTTGATAGTGTCGATAAGCACTCAACTGGTGGAGTTGGTGATAAAACAACTTTGGTTTTAGCTCCTTTAGTGGCTTCTTTAGGCGTAAAAGTGGCTAAGATGAGTGGCCGCGGACTTGGACATACTGGTGGTACTATTGATAAATTAGAAGCCATTGAGGGTTTTAAAACCAGTATGAGTTTAGATGAATTAAAAACACAAGTGGAAGATATTAATGTAGCTATAGTTGGTCAAATGGGTAATTTATGTCCGGCGGATAAGAAAATTTATGCTTTAAGAGATGTGACAGGAACTGTAGCTTCCATTCCGTTAATTGCTTCAAGTATTATGAGTAAGAAACTAGCGAGTGGCTCTTCTAAAATTGTTATTGATTTGAAAGTGGGAGCGGGGGCTTTAATGAAAACATTGGATGAAGCTAAAGAGTTAGCCCGGGTGATGGTCAAAATTGGTCATTTAAATGGCCGAAAGACGATATGTGTCTTAACTAATATGGAGCAGCCCCTTGGTTATGCCGTAGGCAATTCTTTAGAAGTTTTAGAAAGCCTAGAAACGCTTAAAGGTCATGGGCCAAGTGACCTTAACGAGTTAGTGATTAATCTAGGATCTTTGATGTTAGCTTTAGATAAAGATCTTGCTGTTGAAAAGGCAATAGAGTATGTCCAGAATGCTTTGGAAAATGGTACTGGTTATGAAAAAATGATTGAATTAGTTAAGCATCAGGGTGGTGATATTACCAAAATACCTGTTAGTACAAATATTTTAGAAGTTAAAGCTTTAACTTCGGGCTTTGTCAAACATATTGATGCTTTAAAAATCGGTGAATTAGCTCGACGTCTTGGGGCCGGAAGAATGACGAAAAATGATCAAATTGATCCCGAAGTGGGCATTGTCTTACATAAAAAAATCGGGGACGTAGTTAAGCAGGGCGACAGTTTGGCTAGTGTTTATTATAATAAAAAACAAATATCTGAACTAGACGTAATAGATTGTTTCTGCTTTAGTGAGCAGCCCGTTGTAAAACCTAAATTGATTTATGAAATTATAAAGTAGCAAGTTTATAGATTGAAGTTTTAAAAATACAACCTAAATATTTTATTTGGAAAAAGCAAAATATAGTGAAAACTATGTTTTTTTGTTATAATGGTATTGGGTGGTATCATGGCAATAACAAAAACGAATTTTATTAATTATAGTAGGTGCCCACGATATGTGGCCCTGGACGATTTGAAAAAAGAAAAATTGCAAAGCATGGTTTCTTTGGCGGAATATAGAAAAGAGGAAGAAGAAGAATATATCAAAGAAATTTTAGGTAACATGTTTGATGATGGGGGAAATGATTTAATTGATACCAAAAATGAACATTTAGAAGTGATGCTCCCTTATTATAATATGGTGGAGTTATTAGCTGGCGATTTAGCTCCAAAATATTTTCCAGGAACATTTAAATATTCTAAATCGACAACAGATCAAGAGAGTTTTGATTGTATGATCGATAATATTCGTTATTTATGTTATGTCGATATTTATAATGAAACAGCTGATGGCTTTAACATTATAGAAGCTAAGGCCACGACGACGAAGAAGTATTTGGATTTAGGTGTAAAAGTTAAAGATGATTTTGGTAATAGTCAAGTGCATTCAATTTTTATGAAAGATGAAAAAGGTATATACCGTTTATTAGAGGAAATGGATGTTAATATTGAAGATTATATGCCAAGAGAAAAATATGATGTTCAGCGCGCCAAGTTATTTGATAAATATAGTGGCCCCGGGCATTATGTTTATGATTTGGCAGTACAAAGATATATTATTGAAAACGATTTAAAAGAACACGCCTCTTTAGCTTTAGTGGATAAAATTCATTATTATTTGACAGTTTTAAATAGTGAATATGTGTTTAACGGAAAATATGAATGTGGCGAGCCGGTTTATGAGACTGACGAACAAGGTAATGATATTGTAGCCTATTTTGATTTAACTAAAATAACCGAAGAATATATGGTAAGAGTTGAGCTTGATCGGCAGAGAATTGTCAGTTATATCGAAAAACTTTGCATTGATCCATGTCCTTTAGGCATTTATTGTGAAAAAAAGAAAACAACAAAATGTAAATATTCAGGAATATGCTGGAATATTTTGCCGGAGAAAAATTCTATTATGGCCTATTTAGATGGCCATCATGGGTTTAAAGACAAAGAGGGAAATAAGTATGATCGTTTTGACTTAATAAATGATGGTTATGTAAAAATGTTAGATGTTCCAGAAAGTTTATTAAATCGTGAAAAAAATATTATTCAGCATAGAACTGTTGCCACGGGGAAGCCTTATATGAATATGGCGAAAATCCGTGATGGAATTAAAGCTATTGAATATCCGATATATCATTTGGATTTTGAAACATTCCCTTGTCCCTTGCCGCGTTACCGCGGTGAGAAATGTTATACTCAGTCAGTATTTCAATTTTCCTTACATATTGAAAAAGAGCCAGGTGTTTGTGATAAATTTAAGGATCATTATGAATATTTAGCTCCAGATCATAAAGATCACCGCGAAGAATTAGTTAAAAAAATGTGTGAGTGGATCGGGGAAACGGGGACGGTGTTAGTTTATAATGATTCGTTTGAAAAAACGCGATTAAAGGAATTAGCGGAGTTATTTCCAACTTACCGGACGAAGCTATTAAAGATTAGAGCCATGATTTTTGATTTAATGAATATTGTAAAAACCAAATCTTCATTATATGAAAGTTTAGGCTATGATAAAAAAGAGGCATCCATGTTTAATTATTATCATGCCGATATGAATGGCTCATTTTCGATTAAAAAAGTTTTGCCGTTATTTTCAGACTTAACATATAAGGGGATGGAAGTAGGTAATGGTATTGATGCCTTAGTAACATATGCCAATTTTCCTAAAATGAATGAACTGGACTATAAACATAAATACCAGAAATTAGTAGAATACTGTCAGCAAGATACTTGGGCGATGTTTTGTGTTTTAGAGGGTTTGCGCGCAAGTGTTTTAGAGAGTGTTAAATAATGTCAAATTTTGGTGTTTTGGTTGTATTTGATGATGAAATGGTATATTATCAATAGTAGGAGCGTGATACATAATGCTATATCCTTCAATTGATAAGCTACTAAATCAAGTTGGTTCAAAATATTTATTGGTTAATGTGGTAGCTAAACGGGCTAAAGAAATGGAAGAGACTAATCATTATCAAATGAAAGAAAATGAATATAAATCGCATAAACCACTAGGGCGTGCCCTTGAAGAAGTGTCTAAAGATTTAATTCACATTATTGCAGGAAGATAGGGAAACTTATCTTTTTTTGTTGTGCATTAAACAAATGTTTGGTATAATACTTGTGGTGATAAAATGAAACTAAAGAAAATTAAAAAAAGTGGAGCCCAATATCAAATAATCTTAGATAACGGGGAGGTTATTAAAACGTTTGATGAAGTAATTTTAGAAAACAATTTATTATTTGATAAAAATATTGATAGTGAATTATTAAATAAAATAAATACAGATACGCTTTATTATCAAAGTTATAATAAAGTTTTGACTATGATTAGTCGCAGACTTCGCAGTGAATATGAAATAAGAGAGTTTTTAAATAAAAGTGAAGTTATACCGGAGGATCAGGAAAAAATAATAGGGACTTTAAAGCGAATAGGGTTAATTAATGATGCTAATTTCGCCCGGGCTTATACGAATGATAAAATTAACCTTAGTTTGGATGGCCCAGAGAAAATTCGCCAAAGTTTAGAGGCCCATCAAATTGATGCATGTATTATTGATGAAAATTTAGCGAAAATTCCAGAGGAATTGATATTAGCAAATTTAAGAAAATTGATTGCTAAAAAGGTTAAGGCTAATTCAAAATATACAGGTTTTGTTTTAAAACAAAAAATAACAGCTTATTTAATTAATTTAGGTTATAATTATCAAGATATTAATAATGTCTTAAGTGAATTTTCGTTTGATAATAAACAAGCTTGGCGTGAAATGGAAAAAGCTTATCAAAAACTTAGTAAAAAATATCATGGTGACGAGCTTTTCTTGCATCTGAAAAACAAATTATATGTTAAAGGTTTTAAGTCAGAAGAAATTAGTGACTTTATCAATGATAAGCGTGATTTATAAAAAAACAGCTCTAATTTGAACTGTTTTCATTTGTATTAGTAGCTAAAGCTGTTTTGATTGATTCATTGTATGATTTTTTAATATCTTTATCGTTGATTTCCATGTTGTATTTTTTTCTTAATTCAACCATTGCCTCAGTTTGCAAAGTGTCATCGGTAGACATTTTTTCTTCTACTAATTTGTCAATAATATCATCTCTAACTTCATTAAGTTTTGGTTTATCTTTTTGACTGATACGGTAAATTATATGATAACCATATTCTGATTTAACGGGTTCTTTGGTATAAGCTTTATCTTTTAGGCCACTAGCCGCATCCCATACTTCATCGACAACTTCACCATAAGTGATGGTCAGTTTTCCTCCTTTTGAAGCCGTACCTTTATCATCGGAATTTTCTTTGGCTAACTCATCAAAATCTTCGCCTTTCTCAAGTTTTTTAATTAATTTTTCGGCTTCTTCCTTGGCTTTTTCTTCGGCTTTAGTTTTTTCTTCATCACTCATATCATCATTAGTATCAGGACTAATTAAAATATGCTTGGCTTCAATGTCTCCATAAATGTTATCCTCATAATATTTTTCGATTTCAGCATCGGTAAGTTCACCTTTGATGTAATTTTCAGTGATAGTATTTTTCTTGTAATCTAAAATTAAAGCATCTTTGAATTCTTCTTCATCTTTATAACCCGCTTGAGTTAAGGCTTCGTTGAAGTCTTTACCATAGCTTTTATAAGATGACTTGTAAGATTCTATTTGTGATTCAGCGTATGTTTCTGCATCCTCATCAGTTTCGATTTCTTTGTTGATAATGTAGCTATCAATCATGTTTACTAAGGTTGTTTCCCCACCTTGAGCTTTTAATTTTTCATAAAGATCTTCAGCCGTAAATTTTTTGCCATCAATTGTGGCAACGATTTCTTCGCCGTTTTTTAAAGTTGGAGTTTTCCCGCAGCCAGTCAAGCCAACAATAAGAACACAAACTCCGACAGTTAGTAATGATTTTTTTAATATTGATTTTTCCACTCTATGTTCTTCCTTTCATGTACAATTTTTCATACATATATAATGATAGCAAATTTCCGTAGAAAAAACAATATTTTTGAAATAATTTTGACATTAGTACTCACACAAATCCATGTTTTCCATAAAATAATGTGAAAAGACAAAAAAGGAGGATGATTTATATGTGTAATTCTGGCGTAAGCGCAGCAGCAATCGTATTAGTACTATTTATTCTTTTAATAATCATACTTGGAGCTTGGATTTAAGCTCCTAGAAGGGGGTAATTATGGCTTGCAATAATGAAAGAGCATGTGGCAACTCATGCGGTAATTCATGTAATGACACATGTGGCAGAACTAATAATAATTGTGGGTATTTAATTATATTAGTTTTATATATTTTACTTGCAATTTTATTAGGCTCTTGTATTTTCTATTAAGAGGAAGAAGTCCATGGACTTCTTTTTTAGGGCAATTGAGTAAAAAAACAACAGCATTATTTTAATAAATCAAAGATGGTTTGTTGATAAGGATTACAATGTTTCGCAATAAATTCATTGGTGGTTTCAAATTTAAAGATTTCACCTGTTGTAATATATAAGTCATCTGGGATCAAAGTGATGACTTCATAGAGAATGTCAAGATAATATTTTTTATGTAAGACCATTTGATAAACAAGTTCGTGCATATATTTGCAAATAACCAAGTGGTCATGGTACATTGTCAGCAGTTTATTTAAAATTAATTGAGCTTCTTCGTGTATCAGAATCTTATCCATTAAATCACCTAATATTATTATTTGTCTAAATAAATAAATTATCCTCAGCTGATTAATATTTAGAGAGTTTCTTGAGCTGTAGTCTGCTACAATCATAAAGTGAAAAAATAGTTTTTCTTTTTTTAGGTTTGCTTAGTTTAAGTAAGACTTTTATTTTGGTAAAATTTGTCATGTAAAATGGCGAAAAAAAATGAAAAAGCTCTTTACAAAATGGTCATGAAATAGTAGAATAGTGGTATACGGTGTAACACTGTGGGGGAAAGTGGGTGATTTTATGTTCATGGGTGAATATCATCATACCTTAGATGACAAAGGAAGATTAACTATTCCATCAAAAATTCGTTATGAAATTGGCGAAAACTTTATAATCACTAGAGGTCTTGATGGATGCTTGTTTATTTACCCTAAAAATACTTGGGAAAATATTGTTAGTAAATACCAAGAGTTACCGAATGTAAAAGAAGCCCGTAATTTTATGCGTTTTTTCTTATCAGGAGCGGTAAATTTGGAGTTTGATAAGCAAGGGCGTATTAATATTGCTGCTCCCCTCATGAACTATGCTGATTTAAAAAAAGAGTGTGTCGTGATCGGCGTGGGGGACCGTTTAGAAATTTGGAGTGAAGAACGATGGAATAACTTTATTGCCCAAAATGAAGATAGTCTATCAGAAATGGCCGATAATTTATTTTCAGCTAATTTAAATATCTAGGAGGATTTATGCATACTAGTGTGTTATTAGAAGAAAGTATTAGATATTTGAATTTACAAGAAGATAGTATTATTATCGATTGTACTCTAGGGTATGGCGGCCATAGCAGCCAAATTTTAAAAAAAATTCCAAAAGGTTTTCTCTATGCTTTTGATCAAGATGATCAAGCTATAAAGAATGCTAAAAAAAGATTGGAAGAGGCTGGCTTTAATTTTGAAATTATTAAAACTAATTTCAAAAATATAAAAGAAGAAATGAATAAAAGGAAAGTTAAAGTTAACGGAATTTTATTTGATTTAGGGGTGTCATCGCCTCAACTCGATGAGGCGGAGCGTGGTTTTAGTTTTCATAAGGATGCTGCGCTGGATATGCGCATGAATCAAAATGATCAGTTAAAAGCTGACGAGGTAGTTAATAATTATAGCTATGAAAAATTAACTAAAATATTTTATCGTTATGGTGAAGAGAAATACGCGAGTAGTATTGCTGAAGCTATCGTTAAATACCGTGAAAACAAAAGAATTGTGACAACGCTTGAATTAGCTGAGATAATCAAAAATAGTGTACCTGAAAAATACCGCAAAAAAGGTCATCCGGCGCGAAAAGTTTTTCAAGCGATTAGAATTGAAGTTAATAACGAATTAGAAGTGTTCGAAACGGCTTTAAAAGATGCTTTGGATTTATTAAAGCCTAAAGGCCGCATATGTGTTATTACATTTCATTCTTTGGAAGATAGAATTTGTAAACAAATTTTTAATGAAGTGAGTAAGGTGCCAAAAGAACTGGCTAAGTTACCAATTATTCCTGAGGCGTATCAGCCAAAGTTTAAAGTGGTGGCCAATATTGTACCTTGTGAGGAAGAAATTTTACAAAACCCCCGTGCCCGTAGTGCCCGATTAAGAGTGATAGAAAAAATGTAAGGAAGGACCGTGGATAATATGGCCAAAAAGAAGGTAAGAAAAGCAAAAATTACTAAAGGTGAAAGATTACTATATATGGTAATTGTTTTTGCATTTGTTTTTTCACTTGGAATTAAGACTTTCTGCGGGGCTTCAATCAGTGAACTTAAGATGAGTATCGAGGAAGTTAAATATAATATCGATAGTCAAACGAAAAAAAATGAAAGTTTGACAATGAAAGTAAATGAACTTACTTCGTTTGAAAACGTTAAAGGTGTTGTCAAAGAAATGGGACTAGCGTATAATAATGATAATATCATTATCGTTAATGAATAAATGAGGTGTTAAAGTGGCAAATAAAAAACAAAAAAGTAACAATTGGAAATTTCCGAAAAAAGTCTTTTTTGTTTTTTTTGGTTGCTTAATTATTCTTTTTGGTCGTTATTGTTATTTAGCCTTATCACCAACGGTTAATGGTCACGATATTCAACAGTTTGCTTCTAATCGTAATACAGTGTCAAAAACTTTAATTGCAAAAAGGGGAACTATTTATGATATGGAGGGCGATGTTTTAGCTCATAACGTGACTTCTTATACTATTATTGCTTATTTAGATGAATCTCGTAGCAGTGGTAGTAAGATTAATTATGTTAAAGATATTGAGGGAACAGCTAAAGCTTTAGCTGAGGTTTTAGAAACCGATGCTAGTAGTATTCAGGAACGTTTACAAAAGGGGAAAGATGAGGACAAATATCAAGTGGAATTAGGACTGGCTGGGAAAAATATTACCGAACTTAAAAAGGATGAAATTGTAGCCCTTAATTTACCAGGAATTGATTTTACAGAAACGTATAAACGTTATTATCCAAATGGTGATTTTGCCTCTTATATTTTAGGCTATGCTAAAACCAATGAAAAAGTCAGTAAATCTGGTAAAGTGACGACGACTATTGATGGTGAACTTGGTATTGAGGCTAAGTTTGACAACATTTTAAAAGGAACAGATGGTTATCAAAAATATCAGCAGGATCGATTTGGCTATAAAATTCCAGATACGGCGGAAGAACGAATAGATGCCATTGATGGCAGTAATATTTATTTAACTTTAGATTCCAATATTCAAAGATTTACGGAAACGGAAGTGAAAGCTATTGATGAGAAATATGAGCCTGATTGGGCGATTATTTCTGTGATGGATGCTAAAACGGGAGATATTTTAGCTTCGGCTTCAACGCCATCGTTTAATCCAAATACACGGGATATTACTAATTATGAAAATTTACTAGTGTCAAATGCGTTTGAGCCCGGTAGTACGATGAAGATTTATACTTATATGTGTGCAATTGAAAAAGGAACTTATAATGGCACAGATACGTTTAAATCAGGAAGCATTGATATTGCTGATGCAACCATTAGAGACTGGAATAATACAGGATTTGGGACAATTACTTATGACAAAGGTTTTGAATATTCTAGTAATGTGGGCGTTAGCTCGATGATAAATAAATTCATCGATAAAAATGATTTAAAAGAGTGTTTTAATAAGTATGGTTTTGGCAAGACTACAGGCATTGATTTAGCACGTGAGGCCAGTGGGAAATTAGGCTTTAAATACCCCGTAGAGGTGGCTAATGCCGCTTTTGGACAAGGTATTAATACTACGGTGGTTCAACATTTAAAGGCTTTATCGATAATTGCTAATGATGGTAAAGCTTTAACGCCCCATATTGTGTCAAAAATAGTTAATCCAAATACGGGAAAAACGACTTATAAGCGTAAGGTGGAAAAATCGGAGGCGGTGGTCAGTCAAAGTACGATTGATCAAATTAAAGATTTAATGTATGATGTCGTTAATAGCGAGGATAATTTGGCGACGGGGAGACGCTATAAAATAGACGGTTTTGAAGTTATTGGTAAAACGGGAACTGCCCAAATCGCTTCGGAAAAAGGCGGATATTTAAAAGGGGATAATGCCTATATTTATTCGTTCGCTGGTATGTTTCCGAAAGATGATCCGGAAATTATTATTTATGCCGCGGTCAAAAGACCTAATGTAGGGACTTCGATTATGCTAAGTGATGCTGTCACTAATTTAATGAAGAATATTGCCAAATATAAAGGCATGTTTACTACGACGAATACCAATAGTAATGTGACGTCACTGACCTTAAAATCGTATATTAATAAAAACTTGACTGAAGTTAAAAAAGAGTTGGAAGCGAGTAATATTAAAACTGTTGTCATTGGTGATGGTGATAAAATCATTAATCAGTATCCTAACCAAGGGGAAAAAATTCTATCATATGATAAAGTATTCCTAATTACTAATGGAGGACAAAATAAAATGCCTGATTTAAATGGGTATTCTCGTTCTGAAGTCATTAATTTAATGGAAGCTTTAGGCTATAAGTATGAAATTGAAGGTTATGGTTACGTTAAAGAGCAATCTATAGAGCCCGGTGCCTTAGTTAATGATAGTACGGTTAAAATAAAATTGGAAGAAAAATATGATGTTGATAATTTGGAACAATAAAAGAAGCCTTAATTGGCTTCTTTCGCATTTTCAAATATTTTAGCCAAACGTTCATCAGGATAAGTTTTATCGAGAAAAACTTCAAATTGATTACTTGGCTCTTCGTTGTGCCGGCGTTCATCGTGGCGATGACAAGCTAAAATGGAAATGGTGCAATCGAGAACAACTAAGGCTAAAAGAATAAGGGTTAAGATATTTCCAAATTTGACAGGAAATTTTTCAATCCAATTTGAGAAAGGGGGATAGATTAATTTAACAAATATCACCGAGAGAATACCCCAGCAGACCATGTAGAACAAACTGGTGCGGCCACCAATATTTAAAAATTTATGGCTATAATCCCATGAAACAGTCCCAAAAATATATTCTTGAATTAAAGAACAAATATATTCAAAGCTACCACCTAAGAGGGCTCCGCTGATAAAAATAAGTATGATGTTTTTTTGCTTCGTCAGTAAAGTGAATAAAACGGCACCGATACCATAGACCGGATTTAAGGGGCCATAAATAAGTCCACGCCTAGAAACCCATTCTCCGTGTTGCAGAAAATGAGTGATCATTTCAAAGACACATCCAAATACACATCCAAAAAGGAAAACCCAAAAGATTTTTTTTAGACAAAACCCTTCGGCAAAAATTACTTCTTTTTTTGCTTTCATACTACCATCCTTTTTAGTATTATATGGCCATGTGTTGTAAGATAAATATGTCCACATTACCCATAGTATATCATGTTTTACTATAATGTCAACTTTTGTCTTTTTTGGTCATGTTTGTATATTTGAGTTAAATGTTGTATAATCTAAGTGAGTTAGGAAATGGGGTGAGTTAATGACAACAATAAAAAAATTAATGGGTTTTCTGACTCACCGTTTATTTGTTGTGGCTACAGTGATAATTTTAGAAGTTATTATGGTGCTTTTTATGGTCTGGAAATTTAACATCAACTATTTTGTTTATTTTTATATAGGTAGTTATATTTTAGGGATTTTAATGAGCATTTTTATTATTAATGGCAAGACTAATCCTGGTTATAAAATAGCTTGGATTATGGTAATCTTGATTTTACCAGTAGTTGGGCTTATTATTTATCTATTATTTGGTGGTGATCAATTAAGTCGGCGGGAAAAGAGAAAATTACGAGAAATTTATTATCATCAACTAAAAAATATTAAACAGGATAAGACGGTACTGGATGGGTTAAAGTCTGAAAACATTATTGCGTATAATCAAGCTAAATATATTAACCGTTATTCACTATCACCAGTTTGTAAAAAAACCGAATCTGAATATTTTAAAATAGGTGAGGAATACTATAAAAGGCTACTTGAAGAATTAAAAAAAGCCAAGAAGTATATTTTTATGGAATTTTTTATTGTCGAAGAGGGCCAAATGTGGAATAGTATTTTAGAGGTTTTAAAAGAAAAAGTGCGAGCTGGAGTGGAAGTTAGATTTATGTATGATGATTTAGGCTCAATTATGCTTTTGCCGAGTAATTATCCGAAAATTTTAGCTAGTTATGGTATTAAAGCAACTATTTTTAATCGTTTTGTTCCCGTTTTAAGGTCGAAGTTTAATAATAGGGATCACCGAAAAATTGTTGTCATTGATGGGTATGTGGCTTTTACAGGCGGTATTAATCTAGCAGATGAGTATATTAATGCGAAAGTCAAATACGGGCATTGGAAAGATAATGGTATTATGTTGAAAGGTGAAGCTGCTTGGAATATGACGATTATGTTTATGACATTATGGGATTTTGTCACTGGTGATAAATATAGTTATCGAAATTATTTGCCAGAAAAGGCTGATTTACAAAATATTAAGTCGGATGGGTTTGTTATTCCATATTGTGATAATCCATGGGATCATGAGGCTACGGGAGAAACGATTTATCTTAATTTAATTAATAAGGCTAATCATTATATTTATATTACAACGCCTTATCTTATTATTGATAATGAAATGATGACAGCTTTATGCAATGCGGCGAAAAGTGGCATTGATGTAAGAATAATTACCCCAAATATTCCTGATAAAAAAATGATTAATGAGGTAACTAAGGCTTATTATAATCAGCTTTTAGAGTGCGGGGTGAAAATTTATGAATATATGCCAGGCTTTATTCATGCAAAAACATTTATTGTTGATGATATATATGCCACAGTGGGGACGGTAAATCTGGATTATCGTAGTTTATATTTACATTTTGAAAATGGTGTATGGTTATATGGTGCTAGGGTCATCAAAGATATTAAAAAAGACTATATGGATACCTTGGAAAAAAGCAAAGAAATTTTTATTAATACCCAGGAAAAACTAACCAAATTACATGAATTGAAACGTCAAATTTTAAAAGCTTTTGCCCCATTAATGTAGAAAAGAGGTAAAAAATGAAAAATATATTGTTTGGATTAATTATTAGTGTCGTTTTATTAACCGGATGTAGTACTGGGGGCGAAACAGTTACTTGCACGGTTAATGGAAAGTCAGCTGAGGTTGTATTAAACAATGGCCTAATTAGCATGTATAAAATAGACGGTAAGCAAAAAAATCCAGCCGAAATTGCCGAAATAAATGGCGAGTACTTTACGAGTGCTACAAATAATGAAGAAGGAAAGGAAGCTTTAAAAGTATATATGCAAAGTATTGGTGGCAGTTGTGAATAGTTATTTTTAAGCTTTATAATGGAAAAGTGACTATGAAAAAAATAAAATGGATTATATTAGTTTTGATATTGATAGGATTAGGGGCAGGATTATACATTTATTGGTTAAATATTAAAGAAGAAGAAACTTCAAAACTGCCTAAAGAAAAATTTACTGAAGAAAAAGTGGAAACTCAAAAATTAAGTTTAGTAATGGTAGGGGATGCTTTAATACATTCATCTGTGTATAAAGATGCTTATACAAATGGGGTGTATGATTTTACTAGCCAAATTGAATTAATTAAGCCAATCGTGCAACAGTATGATCTTGCCTTTTATAATCAAGAGACAATTTTGGGGGGCACCAGTCTTGGCCTTTCGGATTATCCGACTTTTAATTCTCCATGGGAATTTGGTGATGCGATGCTTGATGCGGGATTTAACCTAGTTAATTTGGCCACCAACCACACCCTTGATCGGGGTGAGAGTGCGGTTATGAAGTCGTGTGAATACTGGGAGTCAAAAGATGTTTTTTATGCGGGTAGTTATTGCTCATTTGAGTCCAGTAATGAAGTTAAAATCAAAGAGAAAAATGGCATTAAGTATACTTTACTAGCTTATACTTATGGCACAAATGGGATACCTGTTCCCGAAGGCAAAGAATATTTAGTTAATTTATACAGTGATGAAAAAGCTAAAGCAGATATTGAAAAAGTGCGTGATAAAGTTGATCTTTTATTGGTATCAATGCACTGGGGAACCGAATATCAAGCTGTACCCAATGATGAACAACAAAGAGAAGCTGAGTATTTGGCTTCCTTAGGTGTAGATATTATTATTGGAACCCACCCTCACGTTATTCAGCCAGTGACATATATTGGTGATACTTTGGTTATTTATTCCCTAGGTAATTTTATTTCTGCTCAGTCGACTAATAATGATTATAATACAATGGTTGAATTAATGAGCTCTGTGGAGGTAGTTAAAACAACGGAAAATGGGCAATCATCCATAAAATTGGAAAATTTGAATAATGAACTTTTATATAATTATTATAAAAAGGGCAATCGATGGTATGACTTTAAAGTAATTCCTTTTAGTCAAATGAATAGTAGTTATAATCGTGATTATCAAAGATTATTTGATAAATATAGTCAAGTAGTTAAGATGTATGATAATAGTATTAATATTAATGCTCCTAGCGAAGATAAAGCCAGCTAATTTTAGCCAGCTTTATCTTTTTTCAATTTTTATTAATTTAGCATGCATAACAACTCTTTTAGTACCAGCTACATCTTCACAGGTTGAAAGAGTAATGATTTTGTCGGTAGCATTGACTTTAGCACTGAAGTCTTTTTTACTGCGTCCTTTTAAAGTTTGTAAGAAAGTATTATATTCTTGATCAGAGGCAAAATTAGTAGTGATATAGTAACTTTCGACTTTAATACTATATACGCTGAAAACTTGCCAAAGAGTATTTTCACTTGGGGTTGAAAATTTAATAATGTAATTATTTTTATTGTTATACCAATTGCTATTGATAATATTTTTTAAACTACCAAACATCGTGTTATTTAAACGTCCATGGCCATAGATAATGGTATTTCTATCGAAAGTGGTCATGTTATTGCGGTAATCAGCAAAAATCCAGCCTGCTTCATTTTTGGTTTTATCATAAGCGTGAGTTAAATAATAATCATTATCTTTAGTTTGAACGACGGGATAATTGATATTAGTCCCATTAACTTTAATCCAACCAACGGTATCAGGATTTTTCTTTTTTAATTCGTTAAAATCAACACTTAACATATCCATTTTAATATAGTCCCAGTAGTCATCGCTTTTATTTTCAGGCGGATTAATATTAGTAGTGTTTTCTTCGTTGGCTTTTTTTTCTTGAGCAGTATCTTCACTAATATCTTGGCTTATATCCTCAATTTTTTTATTATCATTAAACCAATGATATATTTTATAGGCACAAATAACTAGAAGTCCAAGACTAAGAATGATAATAAAAATACAAAGAAGTTTATTAAGCATTTTTTTGCGTTTCTTATGTTTTTGATATGTTCTTCGGCTAATCATAGGGCCTCCTTTTAATGAGTAATCAAATTTTTAATAAAACTTTACTATAAAATTATATCATAATTTATGCTGATTTTTTAAATATTTTGTTTAGAAAAAAAATCATCAGATTTGTTTGATGATTTTAAATTTCATAATCAAATTTATGATTCAGTAATTGGCTTTTTGTCATGTGAATTTCGGCAAATTTTCAATATGGTTAATAAAATGCCAAGTACACTCATTATTATAAGTGCTAAAGAAGCACTGTTCCAAAGTCCAGCATTTTGATATAAGACTTCGCGAATGCCGTCACCAATAAATTTGAGTGGCTCCCAAGAAGCAATTAAAGTTTGATAGCCACTGGTTAAATATTCATATGGTATTTGAATAGTCCCCATGCCGAAGATAAATATTAAAGCAGGAATTACGATTCCTTTTTTGCCAAACAAGTTGACAGAGCCATTAGTTAATAACATTAAACTAAATGAAACAGTACTTAAATATAAAGCTGTTGTTAAAATATCAAGACTAACTTCTGTTATCCATGATACAAGGCCGGTGACACTAAAGGAAATCACTAATGATGCTATTAGCATATAAATTAGTTGTAGCAAATATTTTTTTAGTTTTTCTGTTTTAGAGCCATTTAATTTAAATGATAAAGTAGTCATGAGAGCCGTTACTAGTGAAGAGACAATAGTTAATAATACGACCATCATAGGTAATAGCATAACAGTCATTCCTTGGTCTGTTGGGATATTATTGATGGTTTTTATATCCAAACTGAGGCCACTAGAAGCCGCTAGAGCATTGATCATTGGAGTTAAAGTGGTCGAAACCATTGGGTGTTTGCCTTGATTTATAACCACTTCTATTTTAGCGTCTTGACTAGATAATTGGCTTTTAGTAAAATTTTTTGGAATTAAGAAGGTGGCATAATACTCACCTTTATCCATATTGTCATTTAACTCTTGGATATTTTTAGCTGATTGCCAATTAATGATTTCATTATTTTTAGTTAAATTTTTAACAATTTCTTCGCCTGCATTTATAGCCCCATTGGGCGTTTCTATACTTTCATCTAATGATAAAATGCCCACGGGAATATCTTTTACTTTCATACTAAGCATGGGATATGTAACTAGACTGATTAAAATTAAAGAACCGACTAAGGCTAAAATCGGCATTAACCATTTTTTATTTTTCATTTTTACCTCCTTGTATAAATTATATGTGATAAAACGGGGAAATTCAATAAACAATTTGGGGGTTATTTGTTGACTGTTTTTAGAAATGATGTTATTATTTTACCCAACAGAGTGTTGGATAAAATGGAGGAATATAATGAATAAACATGAAATAAAAAACCAAGCAACTAAGAAAAAATTGACAGAAGCATTTATTGAATTATATAGTGAAACTAGTATCGAACATATTACCGTCAAGGCTATCACGGATAAGGCTGGCTATAACCGGGGGACTTTTTATTTACATTATTATGATGTATATGATATATATGAGGGGATTAAAAAAGATTTAATCGAGAAAATGAAGTTTAAAATCAATCAATTTTTAGCCGAAAACAATGAAATACAATTTGATCAATTTTTTAGAATAGTATTCAATTTTTATAATGAAAATGAAAAATATGTGGTGCCCCTAATTCGTCAAGATATATCATTTGTAAATGCGATAAAAAGTAATATTAAGCCAGTGATATATAAATGGTTTAATATTATTTCTGAGCAGGATAAATTGGAAGTTGATTTTTTAGTAGAGTATCATTTGTCGGCCATAGTTGGCATGATCAATTTATGGTCGATTAATCGAAGTAAAATTTTGATTGAGCAATTATTAAATATTATTTTTAGAGTTTCTACGAAAGGGGTTATGACGGTTTTAAATGATAAAAAAGAATTGAAATAACTTGGCTAAAATAAAATGTTGATATTTTAAAATTGTCAAGGTACTGTAATATGTAGCTATTTTATGGAATGCATAGACGATTTGCTAAAAAATATGATATAATTATATTACATAAGGTTTCTTATGGGTAAGTTTATAGAAAGGATTGATAGGAAAATGTCAAGAAAGCTAAAAGGTGTGTTAGGTGTTTTACTATTCTGTGCTATGTGTATTCCATTTGCCAATGCAGATGCCGCTGGAGTGCAAGTGGCTAATGAAGCTGAACTTGTAGCTGCTTTAGCTAATGGTGGGGAAATTGAATTAACCGATTCGATTACCGTAACCTCTCCACTTAGCACGGATAAAGAAACAACAATTAAAGGAAATGGGCATTCGCTTACAAGTACTATTGAAGCAGGATCTGGCAATAGATCAATTATTACAGCTTTAGCAAATGCTACCCTTACTTTAGAAAACATTACTTTGGAAAATTCACCCAAATATGGTGTTCAGGCATATAATGGTGGTAAAGTTATATTAGATAAAGTTACAATTCAAAATTGTGCCTATGGAGCTGCTTTAATTAATGGTGGTACTTTGACAATTAAAGATTTAACCATGGTAGATAATAAAGCTGGAATTGAGTTTGGAGTCGGAGAAAATGTTACTGGTGAACCCGCTTTAATAATGGATGGTACTATCGATACAACTGCTCAAGTAGATGCTGTGTATATCGACAATGCCCAAGTTACTAAATTTGTAGTGGAAAATACAGAAACTTCAGCTAATAAAGTTGCTTTAGATGGTGATGTTGTAACTATTAATAATGCTGATGGCACTGTTGTTGCTAAATCAAACACCATTGCTGAAGGTTCAATAGTCGAAATTGATGGAAATGAATTTACTTCAGCTCCAAAAGTTGAGGAATCAACTGATAATGATCAACCTAACACTGACAAAAAAGAAGAAATCAAAAATCCAGAAACTGCTGATGGTATAGCATTATATATCGTTATGGCAATTGCTGGTATTGGCGCTATGGCTTATGGCACCAGAAAATTAGTAAAACAAAATTAAGGACGTGAGTCCTTTTTTTTGCCTTTTTCAGTTTAAGCAGTCTAAATCATGGTATAATAAAAAATATAAAGATGGGAGTGAGGTTTTTTGGAAAAAATAGTCGTAGTTGGTTGTGGTAATGTGGGAATGGCCTATATATTTGCTTTAATGAACCAAAACACTCATGTTGATGAAATCGTAATGATTGATGTAAATGAGGAAAGAATAGAAGGGGAATTAATGGATTTATGTCATACTTTAAATTATGCCCCTAATAATCTTAAACTTAAAGTTGGCGATTATAGTGATTGTCATGATGCTGATATTGTTTGTATCACGGCGGGGATTCCTCAAACGATGAATGACCGGTTAAAGGATTTAGAGAAAAATAATATTTTATTTAAAGAAATTGTGGCTAAAGTTATGGATAGTGGATTTGATGGGATATTTTTAGTAGCTAGTAATCCTTTAGATGTGATGACATATTTGACTCAATACTATTCTGGCTTACCATATAATAGAGTTATTGGTAGTGGGACTAGTTTAGATTCATCAAGATTAAGTTATTTGATTTCCGAAAAATTAGACATTAGTCCAAAAAGTGTTCATGCTTATGTGATTGGGGAACACGGTAATTCACAGTTTGCTTTTTGGAGTAAGGCTAATATTGCCATGCAGGAAATTACTAAGTTTTTAAGTTTGGAAGAAATGGATAGAATGGAAGAGGAAGTGCGAACAGCTGCTTATGAAATTATGGAACGCAAAGGCTCCACTTATTATGGCATAGCCATTTGTTTAGCTCGTATTACCGAAGCGATCTTAAGTGATGAAGAGTTTATTATGCCCGTATCTAATTATGATAAAAACAATGATGTTTATATCAGTACACCTTGTGTCTTAGGTAAAGAGGGCATTAAGGAAAGAATTTATTTAGATCTTAATGCTGAGGAAACAGTCAAAATGGAAAATTCGATTAGAATTATTAAAGAAGCTATTACTAAGATATTATAGGCGGACCATTAAGGTCCTTTTTTAACGCTTTGGTTAGTAATAATTTGTTTTTATTTTCCGTGGTAAAGGTTTTTGAAAAATTTCTTGTGATTATCTTTTGTCAAGTTTATAAAAGCTCGGACATATAATTAATTGGTGATGAACTCGTGTTTTTTAAAAATATTCATAAGCGAATAAAAATCGTTTTAGTAATTATAATAATTTTGTTTGTGGTAATTATCGGTAAAGTTTTTTATATTCAAGTGATAGATTATAGTAAATTAAATGATTATGCTGAAAATTTATGGGGCCGCAATTTACCAGTTAAGGCTGACCGCGGCTTAATATATGACCGTAGTGGCAATATATTGGCCGATAATATTACTACGACTTCGTTAGTTGTTATTCCCAATCAAATAAAAGATAAAAAAACAGTCGCAACGAAATTAGCCGAAATTCTAGGGGTTACTTACGAAGAAATGTATAAACATATTAATAAAAAAACATCAATTGAAAGAGTGCATCCCGAAGGCCGAAGATTATCTTATGAAGTTGCTGATAAAATTCGCAATTTAAAATTTGATGGAGTTTATTTAGTTAAAGAATCACAAAGGTATTATCCCTTTGATACTTTTATGTCTCATACTTTAGGTTATGTGGGAATTGATAATCAAGGATTAAGTGGACTTGAACTCATGTATGATAAATATTTAACAGGAAAGGATGGAGCAATTAAATATTTTAGTGATGCCAAAGGTAATAAATTACAATTATCGGAAGTTTATGAAAAACCTCAAAATGGCATGAATTTGACTTTGACCATTAATAAAGATATTCAAGATTCAATTGAAAGAGAATTGGACAACGCTGTGACCAAATATAACCCCGACAGGGTAATTGCTTTAGCCATGGATCCCAATAGCGGGGAAATATTAGGAATGTCAGCTCGTCCTAATTTTTCACCAAGTCATTATCAAGATTATACTACGGAAGAGATAAATCGAAATTTACCGATCTGGGCTACTTATGAGCCTGGAAGTACTTTTAAAATTATTACTTTAGCGGCTGCCTTAGAAGAAGGCAAAGTTGACTTAGAAAAAGATACTTATAATGATTCGGGGAGTATTAAAGTAGAAAATGCCACTTTACATTGTTGGAAACATGGTGGCCATGGTCATGAAACATTTTTAGAAGTCGTGGAAAATTCTTGTAACCCGGGCTTTGTAGTTTTAGGGCAAAAGCTAGGCAAAGTGAAGCTATTTGATTATATAAAACGTTTTGGTTTTGGCAGTAAAACCGGAATTGACTTAAACGGTGAAAGCTCGGGAATTTTATTTAATATTGATAAAGTCGGTCCCGTAGAACTGGCGACAACCGCTTTTGGACAGGGCGTTTCGGTTACACCCATTCACCTTGTAGTCTAATAAATGATACCCTTACTATTACTAGAGGAATAAATAGTAAATACACTAAAAAATATGATGTTGAGTATGAGTATAGATGTTTTATAGAAATATAAGAAAAATGCACAGAAATGTGCTTTTTTCATGGTATAATAACTAATTAAGGAAGTGGTAGTATGATTAGCTATTTCAAAGAAATCAAAAAAGTTTATGGATACAAGTTGATTATTAAATTATCAATATTGTTAGCTTTTATTGTTATTTTTTTGGATAAAATCAATTTATTTACTAAATTAATGGAACTCAATTATTTGTGGCTTTTAGTTTTAGGAGTAATATTTTTTTTGATTGAACCATTAAATAAAAAAACATTAAAAATGTTAACATTAAAAAGCACAAGTATTTTAGATGTCATTTTAGTTAGTATGTTTATTTCAGAAGGAGTGCTATTGTTATATTTATTTACTACATTTGAAAATAATTATAAATTTACATTTGTATATGTATTAATGATTTTAACTATATTTTTTATTATTATGAGAATGTTTATAACTAATAATAAATTTCAAACAAATAAGCCTACCGTTATTGATTTGCAAGAAATATATTTAAATAAAATTAATATTAAAAAAAATAACATTGTATTACTAGAAGAAGCCGAAGTTAGTTATGATTTACTTGATAGACAAAGTGTAATAAATCAATTATATAACACTATAATAAATTGTTATCCATCGAGATCGTTTACTATTGGACTTAATGGTCTATGGGGAAGTGGAAAAACAACAATTATTAATAATGCTTTAAAATTAATAAAAGACAATAATATTGAAGATTTATTTGTAATTGTTAGATTTGATCCATGGAAATATAATGATGAAAGGGCTATGTTAAAAGGAATGGTAGAACAGATTATGATAAATATTGATTTAAATCCAGAAATTGAAGATTTAGACCAATTAGTTAATTCAATTATTGATGTTGTATTTTCTGATTCTAAAAATTCCTTTAAATCAATTTTAAATTCAGGTATTAAGAATATACAAAGTAAAATTAAAGTTGAAAATATTATTAACAATTATTTACTTAAACACGGTAAAAGAATGATTTTAATAATAGATAATTTAGATAGAATTGATTCTGATAAAATAAAATTTATGCTAAAAATAATTTCAACTACTTTAAACTTAAAAAATACAATAAATCTTTTATTATATGATGATTCAATCATCCAAAAAGAATTAGATAAATGTTTTGGTACGGAAGGTTTAAATGTTAAGTATATGGATAAGATTGTTCAATTAAAAATAGATGTTCCTGAAATAGATAGCAATAAAATAGAAGATTTAAAAAATACAATATCTAATCATTTAATGTATGATAACGAACCAATTATGCCAAAAGATTCATTAAGTAACATTACGTTTAATGATATTAGAGAGTTAAAAAGATTTATAAACAATATTTTATCCTCTTTAACTGGTAATTATTTTTTATTAACATATAATCATGTAGACAATTCCAATGTCCTTGATTTTTTAAATGAAAATGACTTAATTAATTTAGAATTCATTAAAAGTAAAAATCCCAATTTATATTATGATATATGGGAAAATAAAAACTTTTATATTTCAGATGATAGAAAATACGATACAGATTTATTTACACTTGATTACAACAGGTTAAATAAATCAGCTAAAGAGCATTTTGAACAATTATTCTCTTCAGATAAAAATAAAAGATTTTTGAATATTCTAACGTTATTGTTTCCCAATGTAAAAAAATATAGAGAAGGACAAGATATATTTAACAGTCATTACAACGATAAAGAACAATATAAAAAGGGAGTTATAGAAAACAAAATATATAATATACGATATTTTGATTTATATTTTACCAAGAATAGTAATGATTTTATTAGAATTAATACAGATGTTGCATCATTAATCAAAGTAATTGGAAATAGCAAAAACGAAAGTAAAATTTTTAAAGAACTAGAAATGCTTAGATTAAAATACACTCCTGATGAACTCAAGGTATTTATGGAAGTTTTAGAAATGAATGTTGAAAAAATAGAAAAAAACAAGTACTCTTTTGTTATAAATTCGCTTTATAAACTTCTTGATAATTTACCTTCAATACCTTATTTATTTGAAATAGATGCTAGACAGAGAACGATAATTATAATTGCAAATCTATTAAATAAAGTTTCATCTGATGATATGATTATATTTTGTAATATGTTTGCAAATGGTAATAAGATTAATGAGATGCATCAAATATTATATTGGATGCAACATGACCAAAATAGCAATGACAAAAATATTAATAAGTTGGAAGAAACATATAAATACTGTTGTCAAAATATTATAAATAATAATATTAATCTGTATTCAGATGATAACTATTCTTATAGAAATATTTGGGGATTATATTATCACGATAAAGATAAAACAGTATGCTATATAGAAAATATTATTTGTGACAAGTATGTTTTTAGATTATTAAATGATATAGTATCAAGATCAATAGGTACTAACGGATATGGATATTCAATTAGAAAAGAAAATATAGAAGCATTAGCACCTAATATTGATATAGATGAACTTATAAAAAAACATGGAACAGAATTGTCAACAGACGAGAAATTTATAAAAGAAATTTATGAACACTATAAATCTGAAAAAGATGATTTTAACGATACAATCTATACAACAGAGCCAAAATTTATTAATAAGATTTAAAAAAAGTTTTTCGAATACACTTAAATATGATATAATTTAAGTGTAAAAGGAAAGCAATCATGGAATATGAAAATAAAATTTTAAATTTAGTTTTAAGTGTATTACCGTAAAACAGTTGACTAATTTATACAAAATTTGGTAAAATACATAGCAAATGTTGAAAGGAGAGCTAGGGTATATGGTTAATTATTCTAAAGTTGAAGCTGAAAACTGTGAACATTTAGAGTGTTTAGCTGATGTGTATAATTTGTTTGCTCTTTTTGACTTTCCAGCCAATGTTATTTTTGCTGACCAATTTATTAGTAATATTAACAAATTTAAAGGTATTTTTACGCAATATTTCTCGCATGAAAATATCTTTTTTTCATGTAAATGTAATAAAAGCTATGCCTTACTGAAATATGCTTCTGAACAAAATTGTGGTATTGAAGTGTCGAGTAATTATGAATTAAAAGATGCATTAAAATATACAAAAAAAATAATTGCTTCTGGTCCAGCAAAAGATAAGGATTATTTAAACAACTCAATTAAGAATAATGTAATAATATCTGTTGATGATATTGAAGAATTAAAGCTAATAA
>CALVJP010000062.1 GCA_944332215.1 uncultured Bacilli bacterium | reverse complement strand
AAATAAAAAAAAAAAAAAAAAAAAAAAAAACAAGGTAATATTTTTCTTAAATCAAATTTTATCTATTGACTTGATTATTATGAGCGGAAAAATCCATGATAAAAGACCGCAAATAAAATTTAACGGTCTAAACCCATAAATGGGCTATCTATATATAAACGCTAACGCATTAGCGGGCACAGATAATAGACGACTTTATCTTTTAAAACCAATTTGATAGAGCCATCTATTTGGGTAATTAGAATCTTACTATCTTCTAATTTTTTAAGAGTTTCTCTATGGGGGTGACCATACAAATTATTCTTGCCTGCGGAGATCAAACTTATCGACGGGCTTATTTGGTCAATAAACTCCGAAGAAGTGCTAGTAGATGAACCGTGATGCCCTACTTTTAATATATCCATATGCTTTAAATTATATGTATCTAAAATATATTTTTCACTTCTTACTGAAGCATCTCCCATTAATAATATATTCTGGGCCATAATTTTTGTATAAATAATTAAACTATCATCATTTTCATCAGATGAATTAAGCCCATTTAAAAACTTAAAATCGTAAGAACCAATTTTCATTTGTTTTTCCCGGACTTTTTCAACTTCAATACTATATTTACGCGCTAAAGAAATAATATTTTTTTCTAATTCATTGTCATGATTTTTATTTAATATTATTTTTTTAATTTTAAAATTTTTAAGTAAATTAGGCGCCATCCCTGCGTGATCGAAGTCGCCATGAGTTAAAATCAAATAATCTAACTTAGTTATGCCTAATGATTTCAAATAAGGAATCGTTTTAGTTTTAGTTAAATCATAAGCTTCTGATCCATCAAAGTTAATTTGACCGCCTGTATCAATTAAGATATTACCTTTATTATGATCCAATTTAATTAAAATACTATCGCCTTGGCCAACATCTAACATCGTTAATTCTGGATATTTATCAAAATAATTACTATTTGCATGAATAATTAAAATAATAGCTAAAATAATTAGACCTTGTTTTTTTTGCTCGGTTAAACAATATAAAGCATAAGTAATTATTAAATAATAAATAAGATAAATAATTAAAGGAACATCCCTTAGAGTAATTGTCAAAAAAGCTATATTATTAAAAAAATTAGAAACCGTTTCCATAAATTTTGTCAAGGAAAACAATAGATGATCAAGAGAGGGCACACATAGAGTTATTAATGATAACGGGTAAATGATAAAAGACACTAAAGGAACAAAAAAGACATTAATAACAGGACTTAAAAAATTGACCGAAAAAAAGTTATCAATTAAAATTGGAATGCTTGCTAAAAAAGCAATAAAAGAAACTATAAAAGTTTTGGCTAAATTAGCAGAAAATTTGGCAATTAACTTTTGAAAGGCAAGCAAATAAAACGTAATAATAAAAGAGAAAAGAAAACCAATATGATATACAATATAAGGATTATAAAGAAGATAAACACTAGCAATAAGCAGTAAAAAATAAATAGTTTTTAATTGCAAATTTAATATTTTTTTAACCGTTAAAGCAACAAAAATAGCCGTGGCTCGAATAACAGAGGGCGAAAACCCCGTTAAAAAAGCATAAAAAAGGAGCAATATAATAACTAGCAAATAATTACGTTTTTCTTTATAACTCAAACGATTTAAAATAAATAATAAAATCGTCGATAACAAAGTTATATGCATTCCAGAAATCGCCAGAAGATGGCTAATCCCATTATTTTGATAAGTGCTTAAAACATCTTTTTCAATTTCTTTACTATTACCAAGAATAAAGGCATGCAGATAATCACGACTATGGTAATTATCAATTTTGTCAATAAGCCTATTTTTAATTAAGTAAGGGAAACTTTGACTATTATCAATAATTTCTAAAAAATTAGCTTGAAAAATATAATTAATTTTTTGACTCCAAAGATAATGGCGGTAATTAAACAAATTAAAAACCGTGTTAGAATTAGGCGTTTTTAAAGTACCTTTAGCCTTAATTTTTATTCCCAATTGACAATTAAAATCATTGCTGTAATTAACAATGATTTTCTCTTTAGCTTGAACAGTTAAAGTAACTCCACTTTCAGATTTTTGACATTTAATAATTTTTCCAGTAATTTCCTTGACATCTACTTTATAAAGACTAGTTGGAGTTTCAGTTAAATGCCATGCCATATAACATAAAGATAAAACAAACAAAATAATAATTATTTTAGGTAGTAATATCGCCTTTGATTTTATCAAAAAGAGCCTCCCCAATGCCACTTACATTTTTAATTTCATCAATCGTTTTAAAAGGCCCATTTTCATTACGATAATCAATAATCGCTTGAGCTTTAGCTTCTCCGATTCCGTTTAAAGTTTGTAATTCACTAAGTGAAGATTGATTCAATGATATTTTTTGACTAGTCTTATTTTGACTATTATCCGTATCTGTTTCATCCGAAGTATTTTCTATTAACAAAGGTAATTCTTCTTCAGTGCAAGCATCATTCACACTTGGGCATTCACAGGTTACTTCATCATCTTCTTTCATTTTTTGAACCTCATCTTTAGAGTAAACAATAATAACCATTTCGTCTTTAATTTTTTTACTTAAATTAATTAAGCTAGAATCAGCATTTGGCGTAAATCCTTCAGCTTTATTAATAACATCAATAACCCGAGAAGAACTAGATAATTCATACACTCCTGGCTGATTTACCTGGCCTTTGATATCTACTTTAACCAAGCTTTCCTTTTCAGTGGTTTTTGGTTTAACCGTAACTTCGGATTCAATCGCCTCTTCATTAGCTGGCTCATTATAAGGATATAGATTGATAATAATTAAAGCAACAATGATAGAACCTATAATAATAAAAAATTTATATTTAGTAAATATTTCTTTAAATTTCATTTCCCTCCTTCTATCCCCCTATAATTATCATACGCCAAAAAAACTTAATTTCCTTTTCCAAACAAAAAGAAGTTAATTTCTTAACTTCCTTAATTACAATTACCACCGAATGCCCGAGCACCGATAATAATTACTAATAAAATAAATAATACTAAGATAATAGCCGCTCCGTAGCCGGCACCGTAACCACCACCTTGGTAGCCACATCCTCCATATGGAGCGCCACAACCATAGCCTTGATATCCACCATAGTAATACATTTATAACAAACCTCCTATCTATCTTATTGTACGTCATTTAACATATTACGACTATTAAAAACACCTATTTTTGGATTTTTATATTTTTTTCATTCAAAAACATTTCATAATGTGTTATCATATTATATGATAGGAGATAAAAAATGAGCCAGTCTTTAAGAAAAATATTTAAAGATTTAGATAAACCGCTACTAATAGTCACCGTAGTGGGTTTTGTTTATGGCCTTTTAACAATCGTTACGGCTTCAAGCCGAGCAGCCGTAGTTAATTATGATGTCTCAATTTACTATTATTTCTTTAAACAATTAGTCTTTATCATCGCTGGAATTATAGCCGCTTTAATTATTCTGAAAACAGATACCAAAAAATATAAAACTTTAGTCCCATTATTATTTATATTAATGATTGTTTTAAATATTATTGCCTGGAAATCAGAGGCTGTTAGTGGCTCAAATAACTGGATTGATTTAAAGTTTGTCAAAATACAGCCAAGTGAATTATCAAAACCAGTCATTATTGCCTTATTAGCGGTCTTATTTGAAAAGTATTACCGCAAATTAAGAACAAAAAAAATTCCCCATTATGATATGATTGGTAAAATTTTGTTAGCTGCTTTAATTATCCCTGCTTTAGTTTTTTTACAAAAAGACTTTGGTACTTTATTGATTATGCTCATAATTGTCGGAACAATGCTCATTGCTAGTCCTATTTTAAAAATTGAAAAACTAAAATATTTTGCACTGTTATTAGGTCTTGGAATTATTGGGTTAATAATATATAGTAGTACCCAAGGCGGCATTTTAAACGAAGCCCGGCTATCACGTTTTAGTTCATGGCTAGACCCTTGCGGTCAATATGAAAATGGTGGTTATCAAGTCTGTAATAGTTATATTGCAATTAATGATGGCGGTTTAATGGGGCTCGGCATTGGCAAAAGTAAACAAAAATATTCTTATATTCCAGAGCCTCATACAGATTCCGCTTTTGCGATCATCGCAGAAGAGTATGGTATTTACCGCACCGTTTTTATTTTCCTAGGTTATGCTTTAATTTTATGGCGAATTTTAAGTATTGCCTCAAAAGCATCAACTTTAAGAGGGCGTTATATATGCCTTGGCGTGGCCACTTATATTTTTGCTCATATCTTTATTAATATGGGAGGCATGTTTGGTTTAATCCCATTAACTGGCGTTCCTTTGCCTTTCCTTAGCTATGGTGGTAGTTTTGTCATTTCTTTGATTGTCTCTTTAGCCATGGTTCAAAGAGTTAATGTCGAAACTAAAAACCAAAAAATTAAAATTCAAACTTAAGTGGTTTAAAGCCACTTTTTTCATACTTTAAAAGTTGTTTCATCTAAAAAATGATAATTAGTTTTATATTTAAGATAAGCTATTAAAGTAAAAAGTGCATAATCTTTAGCTTTACATTCTAACATAATATCAATATCAGTGTTAAATGGACGCAGTAACTCCAAAAAATCGATAAAAGCTAAAGGATCAATATAATCACTATGACTGCGAAATTCTTTCTTACTTTTAGGCGAAGAAAAATGCATTTTTGGACGTAAATTCTCATGAGACCAGGTAGCTAAAATTCTAGGTAAATATTCTTTTAAATCCTCCCCATCATTATGACATTTATAATGATGATAGTCTAAAACCATGGGAATATTCAAAGTCTCACAAATATAAAGAACATCTTTAACCCCAAAAACTTTATCATCGTTTTCTAAAATAATAATATTTTGAATTTTTTGATCAAGTTTTTTAAAGTTACGTATAAATGTTTTGATAGCTTTTTCTTTATTGTTAAAGCAACCACCTACATGTAAAACTGCTTTACCGTCTATTTGCATAGCATGAAAAATTTGCTGATGAAACTCTAGCATAACAATACTATTTTGAACAACTTCTTGCCGCGGACTATTAAGAACACAAAACTGGTCAGGGTGCGTGTCAAGACGAATATCATATTGTTTGCTTAAATTCCCTATTTCTTGCCATAGTTGCTGATAAGGTTTTAAATAGTCAAAATCCACATTATGATGGGTAGCTAACGGAATAAGATTATGACTTAAACGGTAAAAATGGATGTGATTTTTATAATTATATTTAAGGATTTCTTTAAGTTTAGCAAAATTTTCTCGTATAAGAATGTCTAACTTTTTATAACCTGCTTCTTTACCTATCTTATTATAATTTGTATAGGTAATGGTTTTAGACGCTGTTATATTAAGTACTAGAGAAATGGCAACATAGCCTAAACGTATAATCATGATACATCACCTAGCTTTATTATGCCTGTTTTTAAGGTTTTTATGAATTTGACATCAGTATAATCATTAGATATAATACTCATGCTTGACGGAAAGTGAGCAAAGGATGTAAAGGGCTGAAATTTAATTAATTTTTTAACCAAAAATATGGTAAAATATTATATATGGAAGTGATAGAAATGTTTAAAGAATTAAAAATCTTAGATGAAAAAAACAAAACACTTCGTCAAATGAGTAAAGAAGTCTCTTTACCTTTATCTAAAGAAGATAAAGATATTATTGAAAAAATTATTAAGCAATTAACATATAGCCAAATTGAGGAATATGCTGAGAAATATAATTTAAGACCGGGTATGGGTTTAGCTTTCCCTCAACTTGGAAAATTGAAGAGAATTATTGTCATCGTTTATGAATATGACGAAGGAAAATTTGAAAATTATGTCGTAGTCAACCCTAAAATAATTAGCCATTCAGAAGAAATGGTAGCTTTAGAAACTGGCGAGGGATGTTTAAGTGTCAACCGTGAAGTTGAGGGGCACGTGCCAAGATTTGCTCGCGTAACTGTTACTGGTTATGACCCAGAGGGCAATAAAATTTCTTATCGTTTACGTGAAGAATTGGCAGTGGCCTTTCAACATGAAATTGATCACTTAAATGGTATATTATTTTTTGATAAAATTAATAAAAAGAAACCTTTCTTTAATGAAAATGAGATAAGGTTAATCTAGGAGGCTTTATGAAAGGCAAATATAAATATATTATACTAGTTATTATTACAATTGTAGCTTCTGTGATGATATATGAGTACATTATGAGTTTTAGCCCAGTACCATCGGAAGGCGATATTTTATATGATCAAGTTCAAACTGAAAACAGTCTTTTAGGGAGCACCAATTATACGATTGATAATCCTAATGTCATTTTAGATCCTTATGGTTTATCACCTTTAACCGCTTTAGTGATTTTCCAAACTAAAGATTTAGCAACTGTGACGGTAACAGTTAAAGGGCGTGATGGAGCTAAAGACATTGAAAATACTTTTATTCCATCAAGGGTGCATACAATTCCTATTTATGGACTTTATCCGGACTATGAAAACACCGTTATCATTTCTTCAAGTGGGGAAACAAAAGAATTAAAAATAAAAACGGCCGCTTTGCCAGATAATTTAAAGAAGGCCACGTCGCTTAAAAGCGAGACGGCTGATGAGTTTTATTTCACCACGACAGCCGATACAGGCTATCCGGTTGCCTATGATAGCAATGGGGATATAAGGTGGTATTTTAATAAAAATTATCACTGGGATTATACCCGTCTTAGCAATGGACATGTTTTACTGAGCACTTATAAATCTTTAAATCAGCCTGACTATGCTATGGGACTTCAAGAAATGGATTTACTTGGAAAAGTATATGCCGAATATTTATTGCCTGGAGGCTATCACCATGATGTTTATGAAATAGCGAATGGCAATTTATTAGTCGCTTCAAATAATTTTAATGGTGGCACTGTTGAAGATTATATTGTCGAGTTAGATAGAGCAACTGGAAATATTGTTAAAACAATTGATTTATATGATTTAATGCCAAATGATGAAGGCTATAATTGGTTTGGCCTTAATTCAATTATCTATGAAGCACGCACTAATTCTATTATGGTTACGGGCTCTAATAAAGATGTAATTTTAAATATTGACTATGGTAGTGGAGAATTAAATTGGATTATTGGAAATACTGATAGTGTCAGTCAGCAATATCAAAAATATTTATTAAAAGCTGATGGTGAAGTTACCTATCCAATTAAACCTGAAGCTCTGACTACAACATCTGATGGCCATATTGCTTATATCAATGCTGACTCAAATAATGCTTTAATTGAGTATGAAGTAAATGCTGTCAATAAAAGTTTTAAGGAAATTAAAAATATTGATTTAGGCCCAGCTGCTGAAAATGTTAATTTGGATTATCAAGCTAATGTTTTGACAATCGTTAAAGATAATAAAATTATCGAGATTAATGATGAAAAAGCAATAGATATTTTAGAGGCAGGCCATAATTTATACAGTGCTAAAAAATATAAAATATATGCTGGAGATGTCTATGTGGCTGGCCAAGGTTTAAGACTTGGAAGTACTGGAGTATCAGAAACTACTAAAAATCACTTTGTTATATTTAGTAAAACTGATGATAGTATTATTGATAAATACAAAATATCTTTATATAAGGATGCTAACCGTTTACAATTAAATGGTACGTTTAAAAAAAGTGATAAAGTCCAAATTATTTTAGACAATGTCTTAGATAAAAAAACTTATGATGTTCAAATCTCGGAAACACCTTATTTAAAGGATGATAACAATAAAAAAAGTGATAAAATTGCGATTGAAACTTATATCAATGAAGAAGGCTTAAATGGTAAATATTATATATATTTACGAATTAACGGCACGATTTATAAATTACACAAATATGTTTTCTTCTATTAAAAAACCTCAATAGAGGTTTTTATTTTGCCAAAAGGGTTATTTTTGATTATATTTTAAAATAAAATCTTCATAATTCATTTGTTTATCAAGATAATCGCCGTTATCATCAAAGAAAATTAAACGATTGGATACTGATTCGATTAATTCAGTATCATAAGTGGCCAAAATAATTGGGCCCGTGAATTTCACTAAAGCATTATTAAGGGCAGTTATTGATTCAATATCTAAATGATTAGTCGGTTCATCTAATAAAAGAATGTTTCCTTTTTTCATCATCATTTTGGAAAACATTAATCTAACTTTTTCCCCGCCTGATAAAACAGCTGTAGACTTTAAGGTTTCTTCCCCAGAAAAGAGCATTCTACCTAAGAAGCCCCTCACAAAACTATCTTCTTTGTTATCAGAATATTTTCTTAAAAATTCGACTAGATTTTCTTGACCTGTAAAGTATTCATCATGGTTTTTAGGAAAATATGACATGACAACGGTTGTCCCAATTTTGATTTCCCCACTATCCGGAATTATTTCACCCGTTAAAACTTTGAATAAAGTAGTTTTCGCTATTTCATTTTCGCCAATTAAAGCTATTTTATCATCATTTCTTATTGTCATTGAAAAGTTTTTGAGAATGGCTTTTCCACCAATTGTCACATTAATTTTACTTAAATGGATGATCTCTTTACCTAGTCTTTTTTCATATTCAAAGTTAATATAGGGATATTTACGACTAGAAGGTTTTAATTCTTCGAGTTCAATTTTATCAAGAAGTTTTTTCCTAGATGTTGCTTGTTTGGATTTTGATGCATTGGCCGAAAACCTCGCAATAAAAGATTGCAATTCTTTAATTTTTTCTTCTTTTTTCTTATTGCTATCTTTGATTTGTTTTTGCATAAGTTCATTTGCTTGATACCAAAAATCATAATTACCAACGCTTAATTGAATACGTTCACGATCAATATCGACCATATGAGTACAAACAGTATTTAAAAAATGGCGATCATGAGAAACTAAAATAATTGTTCCTTTAAAATTAATAAGAAAATCTTCAAGCCATATTTTACTTTTAATATCTAAACCATTTGTTGGCTCATCTAAAAGTAAAATATCGGGACTTCCAAATAAAGCTGAAGCTAACAATACTTTAACTTTATCTTTTTCGTTTAAAGAGGCCATGCTCACTTCATAAAGTGCATTATCAATGCCTAAACCATTTAATAAAATGGCGGCTTCACTTTCCGCTTCCCAGCCATTTAAAGCTTCAAATTCGGCTTCTAACTGTCCAACTTTAAGACCATCTTCATCGGTAAAATCAGGCTTCATATATAATTTTTCTTTTTCTTTCATGATTTTATATAATTTTTCATTGCCCATGATTACTGTTTCCAGCACTGTGTAAGCATCACAAGCATTGTGATTTTGTTTTAAAACTGAAAGACGATCGTGTTTATCTTTAATTATTTCCCCTTTGGTTGTTTCGATTTCACCGGTTAAAAGTTTTAAAAAGGTACTTTTACCAGCACCATTAGCTCCAATTATACCATAGCAATTATCTTTCAAAAATTCAAGATTAACGTTTTCAAATAAAATACGACTACCAAAACGTAAGGTTACATCTTTGACTTTTAGCATGTTTCATCACCCCTTACATTATACATGAAAATGGTTGTTTTTAAAAGAAAAAGATATTTTGCTTTAAAATATCTAAATTATAAACTGTTTGATTTATTAATTATTAACCGCATTGTCCTGTGGTTACTGATGAAATAGCAGAGCCAGAAAACATACTATTTGTATTAGCGTTTTCCGTTGTCCATTCTTCCCCTACTGTTATTATTTCTAGGTTTGTAGTACCGGAAAACATATCTTGCATGGTAGTTACATTTTGGGTATTGAAACTACATAGATTGACTTTAGTTAAATTTTCGCAACTCATAAACATGGCTCTCATTGAAGTTGTGTTTAGCGTATTAAAACTAGTTAAGTCTAATTCGGTAAGGCTTGTACATAGCCAAAACATTCCTCGCATGTCAATTACGTTTGATGTATCAAAATCGCCAAAGGTAATTTTTTCAAGGTTTGCGCATTCACCAAACATGGTATTCATGTCGGTAACTTTGCCAGTATTGAAACTAGTTAAATCTATTTCTTTTATTGCGGCTTTTTTAAACATGGAATACATAGTTGTTACATTACTAGTATCAAAGTTATCATTAAAATTAATTTTGGTTACGCTAGTAAAACCGTTAAATAAATAGGCACTATAGGAATTAGCTATTACTCCGTCTTGAGCCCCTATATATAAATCATACTTTGTACTATCTTCATTATTTGGAATAACATAAGCTATAACTCCACCCTTTTTATCTTCAGACACATCCCAGCTTTCAGTGGCATTAGTTGGAACACTTGCATTATCTAAAAAGGTCACACTCACAATGTTTTCTCTATAATAATCGGCATGAAAGTCTGCTTGATTATTATAAGTCCATTTCTGTATAACCCTAGATTTTTCTTTTATATTTCCTTCGGCTGTTATAGTTATATGAGTTTGAAAGGCAGCGTAACCTACTGTTAAAAGAAATAACATACAAAAGGTTATTCCAATTATTACTCTTCGTTGTTTTTTTAATTTTCTTCCGTGTTTCCTCATGTTCTTCCCTCGTTATTACTTATATTTATTATTTTTTACTTTCCAGTACAATTATACCACATTTTCAGCAAATAGCCCACACTTTTATCGTTAGCAGCATTTTTGATGGGACAATTATATTGGTGAAATAGTTTATGATTAAAAATAATTTAAAATATTGTCGTGAGGAATTAGAAATGACCCAAAAAGAATTAGGATATGTTTTTGGTGTATCTAGGTATACGGTTCATGGCTGGGAAAATGGACATGATACTATGCCACTTAACAAGTTAGTTAAGTTTTGTAATTTATATGGCTATTCTTTGGATTTTGTTTGTAATCTAAGTAAACAAAAGATTAAACATAGTAAAATTGATCTTAATAAATATGCTATTGCTGAAAAATTAAAAAATTTAAGAAAAGAATTAAATTTAAGCCAAAGTAAGTTAGCTGATGAGTGTAATATTTCACAAACGACATATAGTGGATATGAAACTGGGAAGTATTTGATTAACACTATTACTTTATATACTATTTGTAAAAAGTATAATGTTTCGATGGAGTATATTTTAGGTCAAAAAGAAAATGAGTATGTTTCTATTTAACATTACTCATTTTTGTATGGCTAGTTTTCCCCTATCCAATTTACTTTGGCATTAACAGCTCCCCAAGGAGCACCACTTACGGCATTTTCTTTACGGTTTATGGGGGCAAAAAAAGCGTATAAAACGCTTTTGAATAAAAATAGCTAACTATTTTTCTATATCTTCAAGTTTAACACTGACTAGTTTACTCACACCTGACTCTTGCATTGTAATACCATATAAAATATCGGCATATTCCATGGTTTTCTTTTTATGCGTAATAATAATAAATTGCGATTTATCTTTTAAAGTAGTAACATATTGTCCAAAAGTATCGACATTAACTTCATCAAGAGCCGCTTCCACTTCATCTAAAATACAAAATGGCGCTGGTCTTGATTTGATAATGGCAAAAAGTAAACTAATGGCCGTTAAAGTTTTCTCACCACCGGAAAGTAAAGAAATACTACTTAATTTTTTTCCTGGAGGACTAGCGACAATTTCTACCCCTGTTTCAAGTAAATTACCCGGATCAGTAAGTTTTAAAGTCGCATCGCCACCTTTAAATAATTCTTTAAACGTCGTTTTGAAATTTTGATTAATAATCTTAAAGGCCTCATTAAATTCTTTAATCATCGCTTTATCCATTTCATCGATAATTTCCAGCAAAGTGTTTTCAGCCTTATCCAAATCATTAATTTGACCAATTAAAAATTCATAACGACTACTGACACGGTCATATTCTTCAGGAGCTGCCAAATTGACAATCCCAATTTCCTTTAATTGACGTCTTAAACTATTCACTTTCGTTTTGGCAATATTATAATCTATATCAAGTTTATAATTATCCTTAGCTTTTTCATAAGTCATGCTGTAGGTCTCACTTAAAGTATTTAAAAGATTATCTAATTTAACATCCATGCGATTAACACTTATTTCCAAATTCTTTAATTCACTGGTTTTCGTGTTATAAATACTATTTTCTTTTTTAACAGAAATTTCATAAGCTTCTAAAGCATCATTAATTTCTTGTTTTTCTTTAGTTAAAATTTCCAAAGCTTTAACTTCTTCTTCTTTTTGTTTAATGACCCCATAATATTTTTCAATGATTTCTTCTTCCTCTTTAGAAAGAGAGCCACCTAAAATATTATTAGTCCCATTAATATCCAGATTTATTTTTTCTAAATTGTCTTTAAGAGTTTGAATTGTTTGTTTTTTATTATTTATTTGTTCATTTTTAAGCAATTTTTCTTTAGTTAAAAGATAAATTTTATCCTCTAATGATTTTAACGTATAATCAATTTCATTGATGCCATTTTCTTCATTTTCAATTTTTTTAATTAAAGTATTAATATCACGGAGCGTGTTTTCTAATTCGTAGCGGTCACTGATAACATTTCGGGTTTTATTTTGTTTACCGCCCGTCATAGAGCCTCCAACATGTATTATTTCACCGGTTAAAGTGACAATGCGGTAGCGAGCATGGATTAATTTGCTGAGTTTAGTTGCTTGATCAATAGTTTCTGTTACAAGAACATTACCTAGTTGGTTTAAAATAATATTATCGTATTCAGGCGCATTTTTAACTAAGTCACTAGCCTGACAAATAAAATATGGCTGATGATGAATAAGGTTTAAGGTCTCACTATCAATTCCCTTTTCTTTAATAACATTTAAAGGGAAAAAAGTGGCTCTGCCAATTGTTTTCAGATAGTTAATCGCTTCTTTTGCACATTTCTCATCATCGACAACAATATTATTGGCATTGTAACCTAAAGCCGTAGTAATCGCTAAGGAATACTTTTCGTCAACTTCTAAAAGATTACCAATAATATTATGTATGCCTCGTAATTTTGGATTATTTAAAACACTTTTTACAGCTAAAGGAAGCCCACTTCCATTTTCGATAGCATCTCTTAAAAAATTAGCCTTAAATTCTAAATTATGACGTTGTCTAATCATAGAAGTTAAAACAGCTTCGGCTTTATTTTTACTCTCTTTACATTTATCTAGTTCAATATTAGTACTTTGAATTTTGGTTTCTAAACTAGTAGTTTCCCGGTTAATATTAATAATATCAGTTTCTAAATTATTAATATCATTACCAATTTTTAAGCTTCTTTCTTTTAATTCTAAAATAGTATTGTGTAATTTGGTATCATCAACTTCATAGTTTTTGCGTTCTGTAATAATTGCTTTTTGACTATTCAATTTCTCAGCTTGGGTAGTTAATTCTAAAATTTTACTTTGCGTAGCTTTTATTTTATCATCAACTTTAACTATTTGATTTTTGAAAACCGACGTTTGTGCTTCACTAGCCCTGGCGGATGATGAGAGTTTTAATAATTCATCATTTAATTGATCAATGCGATCTTTACTTTGTTGATATTCGTAATTAATGTTGGTAA
Source organism: uncultured Bacilli bacterium (assembly GCA_944332215.1). Lineage (GTDB taxonomy): Bacteria > Bacillota_I > Bacilli_A > RF39 > UBA660 > Coprosoma. The sequence continues at coordinate 10,009 of CALVJP010000062.1, read as the reverse complement.
TATCTTCGGTCAATAAAGCTATTTCCACATCTTCTAATTCTTCTTTAATTTCTAAATACTTATTAGCTTTATCTTTAGCATCTTTTAATGGCTCAATTTGCCCTTCCAATTCATTTATAATATCGTTAAGGCGATTTTTGTTTTGATGAGTTTTATCAAGTTTCCTCAAAGCCTCTTCTTTACGTCTTTTATATTTTAAAACCCCTGAAGCTTCTTCAAAAATGACTCGACGTTCAGTCGGTTTACTACTGATAATACTTTCTATTTTTCCTTGAGAAATAATATTAAAACTTTCTTTAGCAATACCACTATCTAAAAGTAAATTTGTAATATCTTTTAATCGCACGCGCTCATTATTTAAAAAGTATTCATTGGTACCATCTTTATAAACCCGCCTTTTGATCGCCACTTCGTCGTATTCTAAAGGAATATATTTATCTTTATTGTCAAAGATCAAAGTGACGGAGGCAACATTCATCGGATTACGACTTTTACTACCCGAAAAGATAACATCAGCCATATTACCGTCGCCACGTAATGATTTAACGGATTGCTCCCCAAGGACCCATCTGACTGCATCGACAACATTACTTTTACCAGAGCCATTGGGGCCTACAATACCTGTAATGCCATTAGTAAGTTCAAGATTAGTTTTATCGGCAAATGATTTAAAACCTTGAGCCTTGATTTCTTTTAAGTACATAATTATCACCCTACACTTGTATAATTATAACAAATATAGACAAAAAAAACAATTCTTAAAGATTGTTTTAATTGACTAAAATAATTGTCATGAAGTCAACGAAAGCTTCCAAAGTGTCGGCCCACCAATAAGCCATATCTTTGAATTTATGATTTTGGGCATTTTGAATATCAATGGTCAAAACAAACACATCTTCTTTTTCTTGCACCTCGATATTTTGGGTATATCGATTATAACGTTTAATTAGTTTTTCAAGGTCAGCTTTTTCTCCGTAGATATAGATAGTCCCCTTAGTAATGTACACGCTATCACGAATAAAGGTTTTCAAAAAATCTTTGATTGTTTCATAATGACAAATAATATTATCAATCCGTTTTTTCTTGAAAACTTTGCGGATTTTTTTTATATTAACGGTTTTGGATCTTTGACGTAATTTAAGCTTTTTTTTGCGCAAACCACGGCTTGGGACTTCAAGCAGATAACAGTTTAAAATATGTTCGTTTTTTTCGATAGCTGCGGTTATTTTAGCACTTAAATTACCGATTCCAAGTACAGTACCTTGCATTTTTTTTATTTGCTCTAATAAATATTTTTCCATGATTAATCCTCCTTTAATAGTTCATTGATAGCATAACTAGTAGCTAATAAGCCCGCCACGGCCGGCACGAAAGCATTGGACCCTATAGGGGTACTTTTAATGGGTTTTTCCATCGAGGCTATGACCGGAATTTTTTGGTTTATATGTTCTTTTTTTATATAATTTCTTAAATTTCTCGCTAAAGGATCATAAGCGGTATGCTTAAGATCGGTGAGCACAAGTTTACTGGCTTCCATTTTATTACCGGTCCCCATGACTGAAATAAATTTTATTTGGTGCTGAAGCGCGGCTTTAATTAAAAGTTTTTTAGTTTTAAGCGTGTCCTCGGCATCAATAAGAAAATCAATATGATAAGTAAACAAGGAGGCTAGATTTTCAGCGGTGATAAATTCTTTAATTTTGACGATTTGGCAATCCGGATTAATTAAATTTTTGCGTTTTTCGGCTTCGTCTACTTTAAACTGGCCAATATTAGATTTTAAAGCTAATAATTGCCGATTTAAGTTGGTTTCGTCGATTGTATCGCTATCGACTACAATAATAGTCCCAACGCCACTACGAAGCAAGCTTTCAAAAGCATAACTGCCAACACCCCCAAGGCCAATTAGCATAACTGTTTTTTCTTTTAGAAGATTTATTTTATTACCAATTAACAGTTCTAAGCGTTCAAACATACATACCTCCTAAATATAATTATACACTATTTTATAGGACATAAGCAAAATAAATTGTTTGCTGGCCTTACTTTTATTTGGATATAAGCAATTTTACTTTTTTAGTTTCTATGTTGCCTATAAAAGACCAATGTTCTTTAAAAACATCTAAAAAAAGAAGTTTAATCCTTCTTTGAATAATGTCTTGGCGACTTAAAACGTGATAATTGTTTTCTTTTAGCCGATGCATCCCTTTTTACTTTAGCTTCGGTAAAAAGGACATAATCAAAATCCTCTTCGGCATTTTCAAGAATTGGCTCGCCAAAATTTCTTTTCATTAAAGGTTTAGCCATTTCAGATTTTGGAAAAACAACAGGCACATCATTTTGATATAATTCGTAATGTTCCAAAACGGATAAATCTTGAAAAGGGATTTTAACTAAGGAATAGCCTCGAGCTGGAGTTACAGTTTTTTCAAACACTTTAAGATGTGTATGTGGCTCTAAAGTTTCCCCATTTTCATAATCTTCTATAATTAACTGAAGTTTTTTTACTGTTTTCCGATTATAATTATCAGCTTGCAAGAAATTTACGGCCACCCCACTTAAAGTTATAAAAAAACCGACAATTGATGAAGCCATTACGAATGTTTGAGACAGGATAATTGGTAAAGCTATAACCGCAATCCCCCCTATCATCATTAAGTGCCCAGCATGGCCTTTTAGTTTACTTGAATTAAGATTAGCTATTAATTTATTTTTTCGTTCTTGGCATTTTTGATAATACAAAGTTTTTTGGCAGTCTTTATTCATCCTCTATCACCTCTACCGCAGGTTATCTTACTATGAATTAGGCCGTTTGTCAAGGAAAAAGAAACTAACATATTTTTTTTCAAAATATATATTTAACAAAATGATGGATTTAAGTATGCTAGAAAGCATTCAGCCAATATTATCAAAATAAAATGTATTTAAACAGCTATATTAATTATTTGACTTTATTTGGCTTAAGCATTTCTTGCTTTCACTAATTTTTTGACGATGCTGATAAATTCATCCACGGCATCTTCCTCGATCTTAGCTCCGGTATTACTTAAATTAGCGTACAATAAATGAACGCCAGCAAAATCTATTTCTGATAAATCTAATTTTCTTAATTCACTTACATGAAAATTTAAACGCTTACTGCCACCCGTTTCTCTAAAAATGACTTGCTCTAATATATTGGCATCTAACTTAATTCTCTCGTATCTATACCTTTTATCATAAGCCTTTTCCACATCAAAGTCTGGAATTTTTTCTAATTCTTCTTGTAGAGATTTCCTCAATTTTTTATATTTTCTTGACTTAACATTATATCAACTCCTCAAAACAATGCTTATTTTATCACAAATATTATCTTTATCAACTTTTCTACGCCAACACCTAATTTCCGCTTTTTTCGATATAATCGTTTTCTAATTTGGAAATATCATTAGGACTCATGAATAAAAAGACAGTATTATGGTATGGCAAAAGTTTTTCAGCTTCATCTAAATTAATAGCTTCAGCTCCAGGAATTTCTTTAATTAAATCAGCACTGCTAATATCTCCAGTCTTTTCACGCGAGCCATGAATATCCATAATATAAGCTTTATCTACCCCTCCTAGAATTTCGATATAGTCACGAGCAAATTCTTGAGTCCGCGTATAAGTGTGTGGTTGAAAAATAGCAACTATTTTTTTATCTTCATATTTTTGCCTAGCTGCTTTAATCGTCGCTTTCATTTCGGTTGGATGATGAGCATAGTCATCGATCACCACATTATCCCCAGTAACAGTTTCAGTAAAACGTCTTTTGGCCCCTTTAAAAGTTTTTAATTCTTTGGCAACATCTTTGGCCTCAAAGCGCTCATAATAACAGACACTGATAACAGCTAAAGCATTTAATAATTGATGTTTGCCAAAAAGTGGCAAGTCGAAATGGCCATAGTAATTATCTTCAACAAAGACATCAAAACTGATACCCTCTTTAGTATATTCAACATTACGCGCCATAATATCATTGTCATTATCAAGGCCATAATAGAAAATAGGCTTATTGATTTCTAATGAATGAGTATAAGGATCATCCCCGCAAGCAATGACCATTTTTTCAGCATTGCTGGCATACTCACGGTAAGCGTCAATAACGTCATCAATATCTTTAAAGTAATCAACGTGGTCTAACTCGATATTAGTAATGATAGCATAATATGGGCTATATGCTAAAAAATGTCTTTGATACTCACAAGCTTCTAAAGCAAAATATTTATTTTCTTTATTAGCATAACCGGTGCCATCACCAATTAAATAATTGGCTCCAACTAAATTATTTAAAACATGGGACAACATTGAAGTCGTTGAGGTTTTTCCATGACAGCCGGCAATTGTAATCGTCATAAACATTTTCGTAAGTTTAGCTACCATTTCTTGATAAGTATAAATAGTTAAACCTAATTCTAAGGCTCTTTGGACCTCTTCATGATCATTAGGGAAAGCATTGCCTTTAACAATATACATATCTTCTTGGATATTATCAGCCTTAAATGGTAAAATTTTGATATTTCTTGCCCGCAGGCCATCCTCGGTAAAGAAATGTTTATCAACATCACTACCCATAACTTCATAGCCTAAGTCCGCTAAAATGCAAGCAAGAGCACTCATCCCTGACCCCTTTATTCCAATAAAATAATACATATGTGTCCTCTCCTATCCTATAATTTCGATTAAATACGGTCCAAGTATTAATACCATGATTAATGGGACGATAAAAATAACCGAAATAATACTGACTTTATTTGGTATTTTACTTATTTGCCCTTTTATTCCTAAAATTTGTTTTTCTCTTAAAAAGTCAATTTGATTATACATAGTATCTAAGATACTATTGCCAAATTGATTAGTTTGGATAATGTTTAAAATAATGTTGTTAATAGTCTCTGATGGAATCCGCTTTTTCATATGTTCTAAAGCTTCAAGGAGGGATTTTCCAAAATCCATTTCAAAAAGAGCTTTTTTAAATTCCGTCGATAATTCCGAATTAACATTATCACAAGTAACTTTGAGAGACTGTTCTAAATTACGCCCCGACTCTAGGGTTAAAGTTAAAATTTCAAAAAATTGTAAGGCTTGATAATCTAGTCTTGCTGTTCTCTCTTTTAACTTTTTAGTAATAAATATGTAATAAAACAGATAATAATACCCAATGGCTACAAATGGGGCATAGATATAACCATGCTTAGTAATGTATAAAGTAATAACAAAAATAATAATTGTCGTAAAAAGCCGGAGATTGCAAAAGGTTGAGACGTCAAATTTATTGTCATTGCCTAAGCTAGTTAGTTTTTCTTCAATGTTTTGAATATCAGACTGGCGATATATTTTTCTTAAAAACTTATGCTTTTCGTCCATTTATATCACCACTTTCATTATCTTACGAACAAAGAAGATAAATATAATATAATATATTACCATGCCGATCGTCAAGATAATTCCTAATTTTGTTGTAACAAAAGGCGCGAAATAAGATGGATTAATCAGACTGACAAAGATAATAAAGAAAAATGGCACAGCTAATAAAATATAAACAATAATTCGACTACTACCAGTAAGTGAGCGTAATTCTAAACGTAATTTTTTCTTATTAAACAAGCTTTTTTCAATAGAGGAAAACACTTCAATAATATTTCCGCCAGTTTTGTTTAAAATTGTCAATGAGGCGGTTAAATAATTGACTTCTTCTAACTGCACCCGCTCAGCAAAGCGTTTAAACACAACATCAATGCCTAAACCATATGACAATTCTAAACTCATTTTACTAAATTCTTGACCAATTTGGCCATCAACTTCTTTAGCTACAGTATCAATGGCTTGGACAATGCTTCTTCCTGATTTAAAGGCATTGTTCATGATAATAATGGCTGATAATAAGTCATTTTCTAATTTACTACGGTAAGCTTTATATTTGATAAAATAAATAAGGTCGAGGACGAAAAATCCAACTAATAATGGAAAAATAAATTCATGAGGATTTAAAAGTTTTAATTGCAGTGTCCTGGCAATAATCGCGACAATTAAAAAGATAATTGATAAAAAACTTTTACCGACGAGAATTTCAGTACCATTCTTGTGAAGGAAACTGACAGTACTATATTTGTCAAGTCTTTTGGCATATTTTTGAAGAATGACTGATTTTTTATAAATAGTGGTTACAGATTCCAAAAATTTCTGATAAACATTAATAGCTCTATCGAAAGCGGATGAAGTATTATCTTTTAATGGACTAATGGTAAAAGGTTCAAGCCTTTTTTCTAAACGCCATGATTTTATAAATCTAATAACTAAAATGGCAATAAGGACTAAAGCAATGATAATCAAAACTTGAAAAAAGAAAAGGTTTTGCTTTGAGCCTAGATTATTAATAACTAAGTTTTTACTAGTTATATTGCCTGCCTCATCGGAAACGGTATAAGTTAAAAGATGATTACCAGTTTCATCTAAGTTGATTTCTTTAGCATTGTTAGTAATTTTACTAGTGATATCACCATCTTGATTATCACTAGCCGTGATATTTTTGGCTAAAAGAATTTCATCACCTTTATAAATTTCTATATAACTTTCTTTTAAATTTAAAACTGGGGCTTCTTTATCAATAATATAATTACCCGCTGTAATGGTATGCTCAGTATTATTCACATCAGTAGTAATTACGGTAACTCGGTAAGTACCCGTTTGTTCAAAATAGAAATTGCTTACATGATTATTATTAATATCTTTAGTTTCTAAAACCTTATTATCTTTAAAAACGGTATAAGTGTATTTGACAGTATTAGTCGCTGGCGAAAAAGAGACAATAAGGTCTTTGTTGGTTGGTTTATCTAAACTAGTAATGTTAAATGTTCCGCCTTCAATCATACTATCCTCCTACTCTTTAGCCGAAAATATCTTCTAAATTATCGATACCTCGAGCTTTAATTTTGTCATAAACTTTTGGGACATATTTATGCATTAGAAATTCCCCAATAACATCGCCATTTGGAAGGACGCCGGTTTGTTTAAACTTAAAAATTTCTTTTTGCAAAATTTCGCCATTACGCATGCCAATAATTTCACTAATACTAGTAACTCGGCGACGACCATCACTAAGTCTTTGGACTTGAACAACAATATCTAAGGCGTTTTCGATATATTCTCTAATTGCTATGACCGGAATTTCCACGCCATTCATTAAGACCATGGTTTCTAAACGGTTTAAAGCATCAGTTGGGCCGTTAGCATGCATTGTCGTCATACTGCCATCATGGCCGGTATTCATGGCCTGAAGCATGTCAAAAGCTTCTTTGCCACGGACTTCTCCGACAATAATCCGATCAGGACGCATTCTTAGAGAGTTAATAACTAGATCACGTACCGTAACTGAGCCTGTTCCCTCATAATTAGTTGTTCTGGTTTCTAAAGAAATGACATGTTCTTGATGTAATTTTAATTCAGCGGCATCTTCGATGGTGATAATGCGTTCATTAGGGTTACAAAATGATGATAACACATTTAACAGGGTTGTTTTCCCGCTACCGGTCCCACCAACAATAATAATATTAAGTTTGGCATGAACACAGGCTTCTAAAAATCTAGCCATGTAAGGGGTTAAGGTTCCAGTGCGCAGAAAATCGTCGATATTAGCTAATTCTTTTTTAAATTTTCGAATGGTTAGTACTGGCCCATTTAATGATAATGGTGGTAAAACGGCATTCAAACGTGAACCATCTTCAAGACGGGCATCGACCATGGGATGAGAAATATCGATAGTCCGACCTAATGGTTGAACAAGTCTTTGAATGACTCTTACGATATGATCATCATTGACAAAACTAACACTATTATCTTTAACTAAATGACCGTTTAATTCGATATAGACTTCATCTTTACCGTTGACCATAATTTCGGTTATTTCTTTATCTTTAAGTAATTCTGTTAATGGTCCAAAGCCACTGATTTCATTATCTATTAGGTTATAGACATAATTGCGTTCGGCATTACTTAGGTCGTAACCTTCAATGATTTTATCTATTTGTATTTTAACGAAGTCATCCATGGATTCATGACTTTGAATGTCATTGTCGATAAGACTTTGAATGATTTCATTACGCAGTTTTTCTAGTAATTCTTTATTAGGGAAAGCATTGTAATCATTAATTTCATGGATGACATTATTTTGATCAATATCAGCCTCAAATTCTTCGACAAATTTTCTTTTAGGCATAGGATTTTCCTCCTTTATTTTTTGATAATTTCGTTAATAATCTTGGTTAAAACTTGACCACCTTTGGTAGTTTGGCCATTTTTATCTAAGGTCATTATTTTGCCGCCATAAACATATTCGCTAATTTTGCGATTATAAAAACTTTTTGGAATGACATAGTTAACATTAGTGCCTATTAGATTTTTAATTTCATATAGATTATAGTTATAACTGGTATTAATGGATTCGTTCAAAATAACTCGGTAATTATCGATATTCATATCTTCATAAATGGAAACCATGGTTTTCATGTTTTTTAAATCCATTAAATCGTTGGTAATAAAATAGAGAATTATATCACTGGCATCGAAACTGATCAAATTAATAGCATCGATGATATGATTGGTATCGATTAAAACAACATCATATTTGAGTTTTAAACGGGATAAAATAATATCGATATATTTTGGTCTAATTTTATTTACACTTCGAGGATCCAAGGGAGCAGCTAAAACATCAATATAATCATTATATTTACGTGTATAATCATCGATGTTATCAAAGCGATTATTCATAAGGTCATCGACTAAAGTATATATATCATTAGGCGAATCTAATCTTAGGGAAGCGGCAATAACGCCAGAATATAAATCTAAATCAACAATAACTGTTTTTAATTGTTTGCTTGCTAAAATACCAGCTAGGTTAATAACAGCACTTGATTTGCCTGTGCCCCCTTTAACTGATGTTACGGTTATGATTTTTGCTTGATTTAGAGCCATAGTCTCACCTCTTTAAATTTTTTTGATTATGATTTGGTTTTGATCAAGATACCCTAGATAATTTAAGTTAAATTCTGCTGATTGATGATAAAAAATACTAGGAATGGTTGTTTTTACACTGATGTTAATGGTTTTATTTTCCAAGGTAATATTAACATTACCATCGATATTGGCTTTTAGTAAGGTTTGCATTTTGTTTAATGTGTTTTCGTTTTCTAAATTATTTAAACCATAGGTAATGGTTTCTTTGATTTCGTTTTCGTACTTTTGTTTTGTTATTAAAATATTTCCGCTATCAGCTACGAGTGCTAATAAGATAATGAAAAGGGGCAAAAGGATGACGAAAACAACTAAAGACTGGCCTTTATTACTCATTTGCAAATGACTCCTCGCTAATAATAACTTTGCTATTAGGATAAATGTTTTTTGAAGTTTCGATAGTATAGTTATTGCCTAAAATGTTTGAAAGTACAGGTGCTGTTATTTTTACTGGTTTTTTTAAAATTATTTGAATTAAATCTCCGTTGGCTTTTTCTTCGTAGCTTAGTCCTTCGTTAATAATATAGGCTTTGATTTCTTGGGTTTTATTGTTTTTATATAGGTCAGTAATGGTTTCAAGATCATTATTGAGATTATATTTTTGCAAAAAAATATTACCAATATCAATCAAAGCTACTAAAATAAGTAGAATAATTGGCAAAATTAAAATAAATTCTACTAATGCTTGCCCCTTTTCTTTCATATCATCACGCTACCTATCATCTAAATTATATCAAAAAATATGATAAATAACAATAATTAGTGATTATTTTGTTTTACTATTTGAAACGCTTTATATGCATAGAAAAAACTAAGGTATTTATAAACATATACCTTAGTTTTTACAGACTGTTGACAAATAACTTTTGTTAATAGTCTTTTAAATTGCAATAAAATAATGTATAATGTTAATGTAAGGATGCTTATTTTATCCAAAATTTAAGCTTACTATCCTTACTTTTTTTATGAATTTTTG
>CALVJP010000061.1 GCA_944332215.1 uncultured Bacilli bacterium | reverse complement strand
AGGTAGTTATAATGTCAAAACGCTATAAAAAAGTCATTTCATTACTGCTTGTTCCAGTACTGATATTATGTATAATTGCCTCAGCCCAAACTGCCGAAGCTGTTGGTGGTACGGGAGGAACTGGTGGTTTCACACCTGGTGGTTCGGGTGGAATAGGAGGGCTTATAGATGAGCTATCTGATGCTGGAAATATTACAGGTAGCAGATCTTATAAGGTAGAATTAGTGTATAGGCCACAAGGGCAGGCCTATTACTCAATTGCTTCCGCGGTTGTTTACATAGTGAAAACTGGAAACCGTTATTATAATGTAACACTTGATTATGCTAATCATAATACGACCACTAAGAAAGTGTTAACATCAGGGACTTTATATAATCTGGTTAAAAAAATTGATGATGCTCGGAGTGGTGGCCACGGGGTGCAGTCATACGATGTGATTGCTCAATTAGAAGCATCGGGTTATCTTGAACAAAATTTAAAACCTGAAAATTGGGTATCGGAATTAGGCCTAAGTGTCAATGATTTAAGCTTAGTAGGAGATAATGAGCCTGGCCGTTTGGACTCATATGGTTATCGTTTATTAATCCAGCAGGTTACGATATTTGCTTCAAGCCAAAAAACTTATGCCGCTCCTAGAAAAGAATTAGCCGCTTCATCTATTCCTACAGGTAATAAAGATGGGGATTTTGGTTATGCCCCAGATAGGCCTTCAAGTTACCAAGGTGATTTATTAACGTTTAGAGATGATATTGGTATTTATCGTGGTACTAATTACAGTGCTAACCGCGCCAATTATGCTAATCGATATAGTGGTCTTGGTTATAATATAATTTGGTTTCCACAAGAAAGCCGAAATAACTTATCACCAGAAACTGACTGTACTGACTGTACTGACACTACTTCTGGATCTTCATATATTTTTAAAGATACCACTATTGATTTATCTAGGTTAAAATCGATGGTAAATAGCTATAATTCAAAAGGCGGGAAAGAAGCCATTGTCGATCATTTCTCAAGGACGATTAATGGGCATAATTATATATGTACCGAAGAACGTCAAGTAAATTTTCCTAAAAATGGTGTAGATGTAAAAACGGGTAGACACTTTACCGTGGCTGCTGAACATGAAGATTATAGTAAATTTGAGGCTACTTATTTTAAAGATATACCTGGAGCAATACCGGATACCGGCAAAATATCAGTCACAAGGACCATTCAATGTACCCCTAATGGTAGTGGTTCATATAATCCTAACGAAGTTTATCAATATTATAAAAACCAAAGCAATGGTAAAGTTTCAATTAAATATGACGAACAGGCCAATGAAGGAGTAAAAGATCCTTATAAAACTGACTATATTGAATTATACGAAGATAAAGGCGCGGATCAAGGTACAGCTGGCCAATATAGCATTACTAAAACTAATTATTATTATTTCTATCAAGATAAAGGCGGGACCACTTATCAATATATTCGAAAAAGTGACGGAAAATCTGTCAGCACCAAACCTAAAGAAGAATATGATGATCTTGGTTATCCTAATTTCCCTGTATCATATAAAAATGTTGGCGATGACAATAAAATAGCGGGTTATTATTATTTAAAATATGATATGGATGATAGTAAAATGGAAATAGCTTATAAAAATCCAGAAGTCTTTGCTAACGATACTAAAAAAGAAACCAATATTTACTATGTTGCCCTTAATAAAAAATTAGTTAATAATACTAGTTATAGTTGTAATGGTTTAACTAATGAACAATGTACCGAGCTTTCTAATTCAGCTTGTGTCAAAAATCGTTGTAAAAATGGCAATGGTAACTGCGAAAACTTATTAAGTTGTTTCCAAAACAATAGCACTTCAGCTATTAAAACTAGCGATTGTTATAAAAAATCCACATCCGATACGGCTTATAAATGCCCAGTTAGAATTGCTAGTTCTAATAACGATCCTAATAATCCCGGTGGTGGCTTAAAATGCGTAGTTATAAATAATGTGTACTATGATAAAGATGGTAATAAAACAGATAAAGATACTTACAATAAACAGTGTGGCCCTGACTTTTGCGAATTATATCCTAATGACCCAGCCTGTCCTAATAATAAAGGTGGCGAGCTTGATCCATGTTTAATTGGAGCTGCCGAATGTCCCATTGATAATTTGATTTATCGTCCGATCGATTTGACAACTCCATTTCCGGGACAACTGGGAACAGGAAGATTAACCGGAGCCAACTGGTGTGGCTATGATGCTACTTCTGGCCAGTTAAATTGCAAAAGTAGCAATGGCGTAGTTTACTATACTATCACCCATAACCGGCAAGAAGAAAACGAAAATCTTTATACCAATAAAGAGCCAATTTATAAGTTTACATTAAATGCGACTAATATTCAAAATATCCGTGACTATAATAGCAAAACTGAATATGACGATTTTACTTTAGACTGTGATGACGATGGCTCAAGGTGTATTAGTAAATTTATCAGTAACTCCGCGTATTCTGAAAGTCGCTCAGGAAGTTGTTTAACCAGTGACCGCAGTAAATATTATAGTTGTAGAAATCCGAGGTGATAAATAGTGAATAAATCCTTTTGGGCCATTATGGTCATCATGCTTGGAGTTGCTTCAATATTCTTTATTACCTTTTTTCAAACCATTACCAATACCGACGAACACAATTCCCAACTATTAAAAGAAGTTACAGAAGCCGCCATGTGGGAAGCTTTGGATTATTCAGCTTACCGCAAAAGTGGTGAAATTCGTATAAATCGGGAAAAATTTGTGGAAAACTTTTTAAGGCGTTATGCTGAAAGCGCGAATAAATCTCGAAAATACACGATTGAATTTTATGACATTAGTGAGGTCCCTCCTAAGGTCAGTGTCAAAGTAACCAGTTTTAGTGGTAGTAGTAATGCTACAGCCGCTTTAAATGGACAAACATCCGATGATGGCTTCGATATCAGTAATAAACTAGATGCGATATTAGAAGTTCCATATTAATATAAAAGAAAGAAGAGGAGAAAAATATGAATCAATTTTTAGCTTCGGCACAAAGGTTTTTGAAAAACAAAAACACTATTACGATTATAGGAGTAATCATTATTTTAGTACTTCTATATATCGGTTATAGTAGCCAAATTAATCAAGCCGTGGAGCCAATTAAAGTTCCCGTGGCTGTAGAAACCATTCAACCACGTACAGAAATTACTGATGACATGGTTGAATTAGTTGATATGCCAAATATTTCTATTGGCGACAACGTCATTAGAACAAAAGCCAACGTTGTTGGTAAATACTCAAACGTTAACTCAGTCATTCCTAAAGGTAGTATGTTCTACACCGATACCGTTGTTGATAAAAGTAAATTACCAGACTCAGTTTTTGTAAAAGTTAAAAAAGGTGAGATTGTTTACAATTTCCCAGTAAATATGGAAAGTACCTACGGTAACTCAATTTACCCAGGTAATACCATTGATATTTATATGAAAACTGGGAATGGTACTGATGAAAAAGTAATGTTAGGTAAATTAGTTGAAAACGTTGAAGTTTTAGCTGTTAAAGATTCATCTGGTAAAAACGTTTTTGAAAACACTGACGAAAATAGGACTCCAGCTATGATGATATTCGGAGTTCCTGAAGAGATCAACATCTTGTTAAGAAAAGCTTCTTACATGAGTTCTTTAGGGGTTGAATTATTCCCCGTTCCACATGGTGGTAGTGTCGATGCTACGGGAGCTACTGAGGTTTCAACCCAACAATTAGCTGATTATATTGAAGCACATGCTGTTAATATTCCGTTACCAGTGCAAGATACAACGACGACCGATGAATTATTACCAACCATGACAGAAACTGGCGGTACGCCAAATAAAGTAACTCTTACTTATCCAAAAGGCTGTGGTAGTACTTATACTTGTGCTTATAGCATCAATGGTGGTGCTGATAAAAAAGTTACCAAAACTAAACAAAATGTTTCTTTCAATGCCGCTGGTACTCTAATTGCTACGTTAACTGAAAAAGATGGCACAGTTCATACAGCTACGTTTACGATTAATGTTGGTGAGACAAATACCCAAACTAATTCAACAAATACAACAACGGGGCAATAATATATGCATGAAAATATGTTTGACCAAATAGATTTTGGCCCCTTAAAAGAATTTTTAGAAAACGATGATATTACAGACATTTCTTATAGTAATAATGGACAAATATGGTTAAAGACTTTATCTCAAGGTATATTTCGTGTCGAAAAACCTGAAATTAACAATGCTTTCATAGAAAAATTAGCCTTTCAGTGCTCGAATGTTATGGGTAAAACCTTTAATATGGCTCATCCATTCCTCGATGCGGAAAGCGCTGAGTTACGTATGAATTTTGTCCACGATTCTATTGCCTCTAACGGCATTGCTTGTGTAGTTCGTAAAACTCCGGCAAAAATTAGACTAGAAAAAGAAAAAATCATCGCTCAAAAATATATTGAAGCCGATATTCACGACTTTTTGGAATACTGTGTCAAAGGACATTGTAACATTATGGTTTGTGGTGAAACCGGCTCAGGAAAAACAGAATTAGTTAAGTATTTAGCTTCTAAAATCGCTGGTGATGAGAAAATAATTACCATCGAGGATACCCTTGAATTACATTTAGATAAAATTTTCCCTCACCGTGATATAGTGGCAATGAAAACCAATAATATTGCTTCATATACGGACGTTTTAGTCACTTGTATGCGTCAAAACCCAAAATGGATTTTACTTTCAGAAGTGCGTAGTGCTGAGGCCGTCTTAGCTGTTCGTAACTCAATTTCTTCAGGCCATTATATTTTATCAACAATCCATGCTGATAAGGCTGCTTCGATTCCTCAGCGTATGTATAGTTTATTGGAAACTAATCAAGAAATTGATCAATTTGTCAAAACCATTCACAGGTACATTCAATTGGGCGTATATGTTCGCGGTTATACTGACAAGACAACCCATAAGTTTAATCGTGAAATTGCCGAGGTTACGGAATTTTATGTTAATGAAAATAATGAAGCTAAAACCAACGTTATTTATCGTAAATCAGCTGATGGAAGAGTTATTCGCAATAACCCAAGTCCATATCTTATCGATTATTTGGAAATTCAAGGCGTATTTTTACCAGAAGAAATGCGTTTTCTCGGTGGTAAGCCCACTAAAAGTTTAATCACGTCTGATACTAGTGAAAAATTATTTGAATAAAGGAGGGGAAAATAATGACATTTATCATCTTTCTAATTGTCTTAGCTATTGCTATTTTCATCATTGTTTATCGCAGTGAGAAAAAAACTAATGTCTATAAATTTGTCAATCAAAAATTCACCGCGGTTTATGAAAAATATACTCCTTATTCATTTAGGGTTATAAGGGAAAAAGTAAAAGAATTAGGCCAAGAATACACCCCAAGACAGTATGCTATTCAAATTGTTGTTTTTGCGGCCAGTGCGGCCATTATAACTTATTTATACTTCTACAACATTGGTATTTCGCTTATCTATGCTTGCCTTTCAATTTTAGCAATCCCTTATTTAACGTATCTAAGATGTAAACGAGTATATAGTGAATTTATTTTTGAACAAATTCAAGTTTATACAACTAATACAATTATGGAATTTGGCACCACCCAATCGTTTGTGAAAGCTTTGGAAGGTGTTTATGAATCTGGGGTTTTAGAAGATCCGGTGAAATCTGATGTTAAAGCTATGATTGATATGGCTTATGAAAACGGAACGATTGATCAATCAATTGAATTTTTCAATGCTAGATATGATTTCTATATTGTTAGAAATATGCATCAATTATTCTTACAAATTACTAACGAAGGCTCAAGGGACTCTGGAGAATCATTAGAAAACATGAGCCAAGATATTGATTTGTTAGTTGAAAATGTATATCGTGATCGTATTGATAGAGCAGCATTCCATAAAAAATTTTTGCAATTTGGAATTATTCTTTATTTAATGGTTATGTTAGTGCAATTCCTCTTAGGGGTGGAAACTTATAACGAAATGTTAAATAATGGACTAATTCAGTTATTATTGCATGGAATTATACTCCTTAATACATATTTCTTGTTAAGTGGAGAAAAATATTATAATGAAGATGTGGGGGCGGAATAATGAGTACAGGAATATTATTTATAATTATCGCGCTAATCTTCATCATTATCCTGGAAGCTAATCATCATTTTAGTTCGCGTAAATTTGTCAAAGATACCGAGCCTTATTTTCGCTTTTTAATGGAAGATGATTATGAGTTTTTACTTAATATCAAATATGGTGAAGTTGATGTTAATAAATTATTCTCACAAAGGGTCCGTAATGGTTTAATTGCCATTGTCGCAATGATTTTCATTTTCTTGACCCAAATTTCCTTTGTATATGTTGTTTTATCAATTATTATTGGTTATGTGGTTTTTAAAATTCCATATCAAAAATTAAAACAGTATTATAAAACTAATTTACACACAATCAATTTAATGCTTCCTTATTATCTTAAAAGTTTAGAAATTTTAATTCAACATTATACTGTTCCCGTAGCCATTTCTAAATCGATTGCTACGGCGCCGGAAATTTTTAAACCGGGCCTTAAAAGGTTGATTGAAAAAATCGATGCTGGTGATTCTTCTGTCCAACCATACATGGATTTTGCTAATGAATATCCTGTGCGTGATTCAATGCGCATGATGCGTTTGCTTTATCGTCTTGGTTTAGGTAGTCAAGAAAATAAACAGGAGCAATTACTTATGTTTTCAAGGACTATTTCTTCATTGCAAAATAAAGCAAGAGAACAAAAGTATAAAGAACGTTTAGATAAAATGGAAAGTAAAACCATGATTATGCTAGGTGGTACTGGCGGAGGCATTCTTATCTTCATGTTAATTTCAATGATGATGATGATGAATTTCTAGGAAAACTAAGGAAAATGTGTTATAATTTAAAATAGAGAAAGATAGGTGGTGATAATTTATGAAAGAGGCATCAGGAGAAGCAAACTTAACGGTTGTTACGATTATCCTTATTGGAGTTATTGTTGCCGTAGTAACACCATTAATTACTAGTTTAATGAACAATACTAAAGAGAGAACTGAATGTTTGAATAACGGGCAATGCTGGGATGATAAAGCTGGTTGTCAGCCATGTAATAGTTAAAGAATTAAAAAGGAGGTAGCCTATGCGTCAAGGTATTGGGGAAACATTTACATATAATATGATAATTATCTTCATTATCATTGTCTTTGGCATTTTATCGGCTACCATCAGTTATTATAAAGCTTATAAGGTTAATGCCCGCATATTAGCATCCATTGAAAAGTTTGAGGGCTATAATGAATTGGCACGCACGGAAATTGATAATACGTTAAAGACTATTGGTTATACGCCAAGTGATGGCAGTGTATGTGCTGCAAGCCGCGGTAAAGGGAAATTAGAGCCTCAAGATTCTAATTTCTTCTACTGTGTTTATTATTTTAATAACGATACTCCTAATGATGAAAAGAATAAAGATGGCGAATTTTTGTATTACAATTATAGTGTTGTTAGCTATATTTATGTTGAATTACCAATTGTCGGTGCTTTCAAAATTCCCGTTCATACTAAAGGTGAAAGGACTTATAACTTTTCAGATAGAGGAGGGAATGCTGCGTGAAAGAAGCCATAGGAAATGCCGTGCTCTTTAATATTATTATTGTTTTTGTTGTGGTGCTAATTATGTTTTTTGTCGGCTCTTTAGCCTATTCTAAGGCTTATAAGGTTAAAAATAAAATAATTGAAGAGATTGAAAAACAAGGTGAAAGTTCAAATGATCCGGCCAATGCTTATAATGCTGCTGAAGAAGATATTTTACAGTGGTTAAAAGCGGGTGAAGATGGGACTGGTATTGGTTACCGCGTTAATACGAATGGTGGACATAATAATACTAGTAACTGCTCGAGTAATAAGGGTGAATTAGTTAATAAAACCGGGGAATTTGAATATTGTGTTTACCGTGTCAATACTTGTGAAAATGCAAGTTCTGAACGCAAAACTAAATGCGGATATTATTATAAAGTTACAACTTATATGTATTTTGATATTCCTATTATTGGTGAGCTTTTAAAAATCCCAGTTAATGGGGAAACGATGATTTTTACAGAATTAAAAAGTTAGGAGGGACCTATGAACGTCATAATTGCTAATAAATATCGTGATGCTTTAGCATCGTTAGATATTGATGTCATTAAAAAACTGGAAGGTGAGTTTACGGTTGATGAAATTGTCGAAACGTTTAAAAACTTTTTCTTCCAGCGCATGATTCTCGATATTACTGCCCTTAAAGATTATAAAGACATCAAAACTTTACAAAAGTTATCTTTATCTTTAGATATGGATCGTTTAATTTTACTTTTAGATGGCTCTCCTGAAGTAACTAATCCAGAATATTTATCGGATTTAATTTCGATGCGCATTTATAATTTTACAATGAATATTGAGGGAGTTAATTATTTATATAATAACCCTAATAGTTATCGTGATGTGGCGCAGTATCACCAATTAGACACTTATCATGAGATGAATGCCCCAACTAGAGAGGTAGTTGAGGTTTACCGTGAGTCTTCGGTGGCTCAGGTAATTGGTTTTAAAAATGTGACTGATGGAGCTGGCGCGACGAGTTTAATTTATATTATGAAAAAACAGCTTGAGCGCAATTACAAGGTTGTGGCTTTAGAACTTGATAAACGTGATTTTATGTATTTTGATGATAAAGATATGTATAGTATCAGTAGCAATGAGCTTGGTAATAATATTGGTAAATATAGTACTAAAGTTGATGTTATTTTAGTTGATCTTAACAATAATCCTGCGGCGGAGTCTATTGTTAATGATACTATCTATCTAGTTGAGCCGTCAAAGTTAAAGTTAAACAAGCTTTTAGCTCAAAATCCGAGGGTTTTTGAACGTTATAAAAATAAAAGAATTGTGCTTAATAAAAGTTTATTAAGTAGTCATGATGTTTTAGATTTTGAATATGAAACTCATACTAAGGTTTTTTATAGTCTGCCGCCTTTATATGATCAAGAAAACAATAACAGTGCTTTGGATGCTTTTTTAGTGAAGCTTGGTTTTGTTAGACAATCTACGGAGACGGAAGATAAAAAGAAAGGGTTATTCGGTTTATTTCATTAAAAACCGTAATTATTTGTCAATAATATCCTATTATATTGACAAATTATGTATTTTAAAGTATTATTAATACATAAAGAGGAGGTTATTGTATGTTAGATAATATAGCTATTTTATCAAGTGTTGGTGATGCTTGCGCAGCTATTCCAGATGGTGTAGTAAATATTGTTAGTTTGATTATCAAAAGTATTCAAATTGTTGTGCCAATTTTATTAATCATATGGGGTATGATTGATTTTGCTAAATCAGTAGTTGGTGGTGACGAAGATAAAATCAAAGCTGGCCAAAAAACCTTTATGAGAAGACTTATTGCTGCTATTGTTGTATTCTTAGTGATAACTGTGGTTCAATTAGCTGTAAGATTAGTTGGTCAAGTTGGAGCTTCTGGTACTGATGATTCGAATAGTATTTGGTCTTGTATTGAAGAATTTATCAATGGCCGCTCATAAATATAAGTTAAATTAACTAATAGAAAGTGGGGATATAATGTTGGAATTGCTGAATATTTTAGAAACTGAAGTTAGTAATACAACCCTTTGTGGTGGTATTGAAGTGCCCAACACCCTTTTTAATGTGGTGGCGACAATTATTAAAGGTATTAAAATAGTTGTTCCTATTTTATTAATTATATGGGGTATGTTGGACTTTGCTAAGTCAGTTGTGGCTAAAAAAGAAGAGGATATTAAAAAATATCAAAAATCTTTTATTTCTAGGCTTATCTCTGCTGTTTTAGTTTTCTTAGTTATCACAATTGTTCAGTTAGCTGTTAATTTATTATCAGGCGTTGAAGAAAAATCCAATGTCGAAGGACAAACGTCAGATGATATTTGGTCATGTAGTAAAAAGTTTATTAATGGTGTTTCTAATGATGATAATACAGATACTGAAAATGATAATGAAGAATAAATTCGATAAAAAACACAATAATAGTTTATTGTTGTTTTTTTTTATGTTATAATATATTTGTGAAAAAATAAGAAAATGGGGAATTTATTATGAAAAATAGCAAAATCAAATTAATTAGTTTATTTACAATATTATGTTTGAATATATTTTTTGTTAATATAGATGGTGTTAGGGCAGTTGCACTGGATTGCCCTGATAGTATGACAGATTCTGAGGGGAATTTAGTATATATCGATGGAGATATTTGCTATAATGCTGCCTCTGTTATGGAGCCTGGTTTTGCGATGTGCTATTATTATTTGGATGTCCAAGTTGGGATGCATAATGTGGCTTGGACAGGCCCACAAGTAGGTGACCCTGCTCAATATAAAAAACCTATAAAACGGCATATTGATTTCTCTATACAAGTAGCAAAATCTGCCGGGACTGATAGCTCTGGTAATCAATATTATTCTGCCGTAATAAGTACAAAATGCTCAAAAGAGTATATAGAAGGGGAAGAACAAGGGGAAACTAATCCTTCTAAACAGTGCCAAGTTGGTGTTCGCGAGACCCGACAATTAGATGCACTATTAGCAAATTTTTATAAGAGTGGCAAGGAAAAATGGGAATGTCCTTCTAGTATAGTTGTTTCATATGACTATGACCATAGCAAAGCAAACCCAGAGTGGCATGGATTAACAGAAACAATTAAGTTTCCTCCAGCAGGTGATGCCATAGCCACAGCTTATCTTTGGAAAGATAATAGTAAACAGGCAGGGGAAGCAAATTCTCAGACAAATTTTGATACAGGGGACAATGTTAATGCGGGTACTTCATTTAATGCATCTAGTAGAGAATTGATTGAAAACTGGGGCAATTATGCCAGTGGTGGCAATTACTATACATTTAGTGATGTTGGTAGTGCATGCGGTGCTTTAATTAGTGGTGAATTAAGTGATATGCTAAATACAATATTTTGGGTAATTAGTATCGCCGGTATTATATTACTGATCGTGATGACAATGATTAGTTTTATCAAAGCCATTACTGGCTCAGATGATGAAAAATTACGTGATGTATTAAAACATTTATGGATTAGAATTATAGTAGTAATTATATTGCTACTACTTCCAATGCTGTTAGGATTTGTTATTTCAATCATCAATAACTATACTGCTGGGGAAGTACAAATTGGTGAAGACGGTAATGTTTTCTGTGATGTAGATAAATAATAGAAGGAGGATAAATCAAAATGGATATATTTGTAAACGGTTTTAGAACTTTGATGTTCTTCATTGATAATATCGTCTATTCGATAATCCCTGTTCTATATAAACTCCTGGTATATTTGTCAGAAGTCAATTTGTACAGTGGCGATCCGGATGATCCTTTAACTGCTTTAATTAGCAGGGTATATGTTTTACTAGGTATATTTATGTTGTTTAAAGTTAGTTTTTCGCTTTTACAATATCTTGTGGATCCGAATGCTTTTTCTGATAGCTCAAAAGGGTTTGGCAAGCTAGTAACTAACACTTTAGTGGTTATTGTGTTATTAGTAAGTGTACCAAGTATCTTTAGTTATGCAATGAATTTGCAAAGAATTATTGTCCAAAACAATTTAATAGGTCAGCTTGTTTTAGGCACTGGAGGTAGTACCAATTACAGTACTACAGATGCTGAGGGTAATGTTCAAAAAATAGATAGCACGCAAGCGGAAATGATGGCTAAAGATGTTCAATTTATGGTCTTTGGGACTTTTTTCTCGGTTAACACCGATAAAATAACAGAATGCGCAGATGGACCAATTTTTGGTAGTGCCCAAATGGCCAAATCGAAGGATTGTTTGGAAGCGTTAGATGGGTATTTTGCCAGCACCCCGGATATTAGTGGTAATGGAGTTACTTTAGATAGCTTTTTCCTCAAGTATGATGGAAATAGTGTAATTGATGATCGAAATTTTTCCCACTTTGATAAATTATTATGGTGGAAAGTTGATAATGAATATGCTGTAAACTATCTTCCTTTTATTTCTACTGCTGCTGGTATATATTTAGTTTTCTTATTAATTAGTTTTTGTATTGATGTAGCACTCAGGGCAATTAAGCTGGCATTTTTACAAATGATTGCCCCGATAGCTATTGTCTCTTATATAGACCCTAAAGAAAGTATAAGCGACAGTAAATTAAGAAAATGGATTAATGAATGTGCCAAAACTTATTTCTCGTTATTCTTAAGACTGGCGACTATTTTCCTTGTAATGTTATTAATTTCTATCATTTCTAGTAAAGTTTTAGCGAATAATAGTGAATTAGCTAGTGGTATTAATGACAATGAAATGAGTTTCTGGATATACTTATTCTTAATTCTTGGAGCTTTTGTCTTTGCCAAAAAAGTTCCAGAAATGATCGAGAATATATTTGGAATTAAATTTTCAGGAGAACTCGGTCTTAATCATTTAAAAACAATAGGTAATAATGCTTTAGCAACGGGTATTATAGGCGGAGTAGCAGGAGGCGTGGTTGGTGCTGGGGCCAATGCTTTAGGTGCCTTTGCTACTTCGAGAAATATGGGTAGATCATTAGGCCGAAGTGCACTTAGTGCTTTAGGTGGAGCTGGTAGTGGTTTTGCTAGAGGTGGTTTCGTTGGAGCTCGCGCTAAAGGAAAGAATGTGGTTTCTAAAGCAGCGGGAACCGTGGGTGATTTAACTAGATCAATGGCCTTAAGAGATGGCACTCATTTGAAAGATAGAATAGGCGCTAGAATGCGAAATGCCGTAGGAGCTCAATCGAAATATGAAGTATTAGAACAAAGAGCGAAATTGCATGACAGTTTCGCCAGTTATGCTGATCAAATGGAGGAGCGTGCAAAAGATCAACTTAAGAAGAAAAGCGATGATTTTAAATTGCTTGAAGAAAAACGTGAATATTTCAGAAAAGAATATAGGGAAGGACGTATGACTGATAATGCATTTTCTAATATGATGAACCAACTAAAAACTAAGGAAGACAAAATGGTTCAAGAATATATTGATCGAGGTGGAATAACTGCTGGCTCTGATGCAGAACTTGCAAGTATGAGAATTGCGTTAGAGAGAATTAATAAAGACGGAAAATTGGGTTATGACGTTAGCGATTGGGCTCATATTTCTGGTGGTGGCAATGGTATCACCACAGCTAAAGATCAAGCTAAGGCCGCAGCTAGAGGCATTAGAGATAGCGACGAATATGAGAATGCTAAAGCGGTTCATGAAGCTCAACAGTCAGGACTTATGCAAAAACATATTGGTGGTGGCGGTAGCCATTAATAAAGGATGGTTGAATGAGAAAAATTGCAAATATTTTAGGTGGGGTTTTTAGAGTAAAAACAGGTATGCCCCAGAAAATAGAAATAACTAAACAAAACATAACTGTCTATAAGACAATAGAGCAAACTAAAGAGAAAATAGAAAATGATGCCATCGATATATTAGAAGCATCAAATAATCAAGATTGGCTATTAAATAAAGCACAGCAAGATAGAGTACATCATCAATTTATAAGAGGGCAACTTTCAGAAGAAGAATTAATTGAAATTGTAAATGTTCTTAAAAACAAAAGAAATATGATATTAGGATCATACATAGATTCGCCACAAGCAGATGATATAATTATTTCATCAAAAAATAAACTATATCGTATTAAAAAAGAAAACATAAAGAAAATAGGCATTGCAGAGATGGATTTTAGTACATGGGAAAATATTAAAGCTTCAGCTGAATTAGCCAGAAGTATTCTCGTACAAATTGAAACTAGTGCAGATTATGAACATTCAATGCAAATAGCTGATGCCATATATAGGTATCAACGTGATAAACATTTAAGAAGATAAAAAAGGGGATGATAAATAATGGATTACTTAATACCTTCAAATGCCAAAAAATCTTTATTAATATTTGGCATGTTTACAAAATTTGATTTGATATTATTTGGAAGTGGCATCGTTACAACAATAATTCTATTATTGTTTATAAGCCCATCAACATTTTGGGGGGCCATAATAGATTTACTTCCTGCCTTAATAACGGGGTTTCTAGTCTTACCAATACCTAATTATCATAATACCCTTACTGTAATAAAAAATGTCTATAATTTTTACACAGACATACATGGGCAAAAATATATTTGGAAAGGTTGGTGCGTAAAAGATGAGTTCAAAGAAACAAACAAGAAGTAAATACACCAATGATTTTGTACCCGTTAAATCAATAACTAATGGAATGATTCTTTTAGATAATGGGGAAAAAGTAACCGGTGTTAAAATATTCCCAAGAAATATTTTCATTTTAGAAGAGGAAGCTATATATGGTATTATTAATAATTTAAGAAACGTTTATAACATTATAGATTATGAGTTTTGGATTATAGCGGCTGATAGGCCAGTAGATATCAATGCCTATCTTTCCCAATTACAACTATTGTATAATTCGCAGCAAAATCCAGTAAAAAGAAAACTAATAATTGATGATATAAACAAAGCTAATATGTTTACAAATAATAATGTGGTTGATACAGAATTTTACCTTTTATTTAAAGAAAACGATTTAGAAAAAATCCAAAAACGAATCAGAACATTAATTCAAAGCTTTGCTAGTGCAGGCTTACAATCAAAGCAAACATCAAATGACGATTTAAGAGTCATTTTGGATAATTTCTTAAATGGTGGACAAACCACTAAGTTTGGGACGGTGATTGGATAATGGATATTAAAAGTCAAATTGCCCCAAAAGGGTTAGAATTTAAACCAAGTGGTTTTGTTGTTTCTGATAAATATGCGACTATTCTCACGGTCATTTCTTATCCTAGATATATTGCTCCAGGTTTTTTAGCACACCTTACTAGTATGGCAGGTATAAAAATGGTAATTAAACATATTCCTATGCAATTTGATGTAATCAATAAAATGATAAATAAGGAAATTGCTGATTTAAAAGTTAGATATCAAGAAGAAAACGATGTTACCATTCAGGAAAAAATCAGACAAAATTATGAAACTTTAGAACAATTTATTAGACAATTAGCAGCCAGTCAAGCTAAAATTTATGATTTCCAATTGCATATTATGATTACAGCTGATTCTGAAGATGACTTAACTTCTAAAAAATTGCAAGTCAAAAGCTATTTAGAAGCCATGGATATGCGTGCTATACCTTTAAGATTTGAACAAGAAAAAGCCCTAAAATCAATGCTCCCAATTTTTCCAAAACAAGAGATTGAAGATAGGATTGGTACGCCTATTCCTTCGCCAACCATCGCGGCGATGTATCCCTTTATTTTTGATAGCATCAAAGACCCTGGCTTATCAACATTATTAGGAGTCGATTTTTCTGGTGGAGTTGTTCTATTCAATCAATTTTTATATCAAATTCAAAAAGAACACAATCGTAATAATGCTAACATGATTATCTTAGGTACTTCAGGTAGTGGTAAATCAACAGCGGCTAAAGTAATGTTAAGAACTCATATTAGAAACGATAATCAAATTGTTGTCATCGACCCGGAAGGTGAATTAGAAGATATGGCAAGATTATATGGTGGTGATTATATCGAACTTGGTAAAGGTGGCGAGTTTGGAATGATCAATCCCTTAGAAGTTATAATCGATGCCGATGAGGATGAATTAAAGCAAGGCCTAGGCTATGCGGTTTTAACTAGGACTTTACAAACCGTGAAAGCTTTTATGAAATACTATGATCCCTCAATTACTGAAGATATTTTAAATATCTTCAGCGAGATGGTCCAAGAAACATACCGTCGTTTTGGGATTAGTTTTGACACCGATTTTACTAAATTTACTTCAGCTGATTATCCAACATTTAAAGATGTTTATGCAACCGTTAGAGGAAAAATAACGGCCATGCCAGAACATAATAAAGAATTAGATATTTTAGAACAATTAGAATTAAAATTAAGACCTTTAATTAAAGAGTTAAAATATTATTTTGACGGTACTACTACTATTTCTCCAAAAAGTAATTTTATTGTTTTCAACATTAAAGAGTTAATGAATGCTGATACCAATATTAGAAATGCTTTATTCTTTAATACTTTAAAATATTCTTGGAGTTTAACCCTAAATCCAGATGTTAATACGGTTTTAATGGTTGATGAAGCCCATGTGTTATTAAGTGGAAATAATACCCTTGGAGCTGATTTCTTGGCCCAAGTGCAAAGACGGGCTAGAAAATATAATACAGGGACCATTATAATAACGCAGCAACCAACCGATTTTAGTGACCCAAGTGTCATTACTCAAGGAAAAGCTATTTTCGATAATGCTTCATATTACTTAGTTATGGGCCTAAAAAAACAAGCCGTTGAAGATTTATCAAAACTAATTGATTTAAATGATAATGAAAGAGAAAATATTAAAGGATTTAATCAAGGAGAAGCTCTATTTGTTTGTGGTAGTAAACGTATGACTATTAATATAGTTGTAACTGACCAAGAATTAGATTCGTTTGGTAGTGGTGGCGGACTTTAATATAAAAAATTGGTGGTGATAATATGGCCTTACCGGCAATAGTACTCAAAGCTAAAAGTGCCATAAAAAAAGGTATGGCTGTAAATCAAGCTAGTAAACAATTAAAAAATGCAAATAGCACAGCCGAAAGTTTAGGAGGGCTGGGTTTTACTAGCCTTCCTCCATTAATGAAAGGTGCCTTAATCATTGGTGCAGCTTTAACATTTTTTCTATTTATATCTCTTATGTCTTTTTTGATTTACCCGATGATTGTTGTTGATAGTTTGTTAAATGGTGGCAATAGTTCAAGCAGTAGCAGTAGTCTTATCACCACTTCTTCAGTTGTATCATGCGCTAGAGAACAAATTGGTAAAGAATATGTATATGGGGCAGAAGGTCCAGATACATTTGATTGCTCTGGATTAGTTGTTTATTGTTATAGCCAGGCTTTAGGCGTTGATCTTCCTCGAGTAACTCATAGTCAAGAAGGTGATTCGCATTTTGAGACTGTGACCTCGGCAACTGATTTAAGCGCGGGAGACCTCATTTTTACCGGAGCTTCATCAGCCACTCATGTTGGCATTTATTCGGGAAATTTAACTGTAACACACGCCTCATCAACAGCTAACCAAGTAACCGAGGCTACATTAGATGATTTTATCAAGGGTAAAGGGCACGTAGTTTTTAGACATTATACAGGATAAAGTATTTTATAATTATAACGCTAGGAGGTTAAAATGTTGAAAAAGCTAATTATAGTATTCACAATATTTTTATGCACTAGTTGTACTGCTAACTATAATTTAAATATTGATGAAAATAATATAAGCGAGAAGTTTACAATTACAATGCCTAAAAGCGTTATAGATGAAAATACTCTCCAAAATCAATTTGAACATCCTGATTTGGTATACAAAGATCAAGATTATTACTATGATATAAAATTACAAGAAGATAATAATAATTATTACGTTAATTATAATTATCAGCATAACCTAGAAAATTATCAGGAATCGAAAATTATAAATTTTTGCTATGAAGAGAACTATAATCAAGTAACTAATAAACGCATTATAATTTCAACGTCAAATCGTTTCAATTGCCTAAAAATGTATGACGATGTTAATTTAGATACAGTTAAAATTAACATTACAACGAAACTAAAAGTAGAAAGTCATAATGCCGATGAAGTAAAAGGTCATACATACACTTGGCATATAAATGGTGATAACTATCAAAATAAACCGATAAATATTACCATGTTAAAAAGTCAACCTGTAATAAGTAACAGTTCAGTTGAAATGGCAATCATGCTTTGTTCACTTGTAATAGTGATAGGCGGTATTATTTTATATTATAAAATTAAATTTAATAAAAGAAGTAAATATTAGTATCTAATGGTGGTGATTTAATGACAAAACAAAAAGCTAAGGGTTTAAAAATCTTAAAACGTTTTTCAGTAATAATAATTGCTTTTTTAGTGGTATTCGTCAATTTATCATCATCAAGTGCTGCTTATATGGACGACGTGGCAGAGGGCAATAAAAAAGAACAGCAATTAATAAAAAAGATACAAATTATTCATAATGCTTATCCACAGCAAACAGATGAAATAGCTCTTTATGCTACTTTGGCCCATCGTGGATATTTATCTGACTATATAAATGACTCATATGATCCAAACTTTGATGAAGATGCATATTCTGATACTTGGGGCTCATTTAAATCCGATATTACTGGAGTCTTTGATAGCAATGGTTTTATAGATATTTTGCAAATGATGTCTATAATAGGTAATTTAGGTATTGCAACCGGAGAATGTATAGGGGCTGCCGTAACTCGGGACGATGAATTTGAGTACGAAGGGGACCTTTTAAGTTTTGGATGCGTTCTTAATCAATTAATTAACCATTATGCCACAGATATTAGCCATATGTCGTATGAAGATGCCGAAAATATCAAAAAACCAGCTTCTATTGATCTATTAACCGCGGCTACAATTGTTATGCTTGATTCTAGTGGCTGGATTGGAACATATAGTGATGAAAATTATAAAAAGGCTTTAGCCGGAAATGGTTTAGTTGGCTCTTTTATTGATGATAGTAATCCTATCGGTGGATTTGCCGCTATTGCCCTGAATGGCATGTTTTGTACTTTTGGAGCTGTCGCTGATATGGCTACCAATGGAGCCGTTATAGATGGTGTCACTTCCGGTTTTAATCCAAGTGTCAACTTCGGGGAAATGAAAGAATTTGGTTTATCGACAACTGATTCTAATGCCGCTCAAAAATTAAGCCGGTATTATACCATGACTAGAATTTGTGAATCGGGATACATTGGTGGGACTTATCAAGCTGTTCAAAATATGTCAAATGAAGAGCAATATCAAACAAAGAAAGAAATCATTGCTGAAGAAATAATTAAATTAGCTGAATATTATCGTAAGAAAAATAATACGCAATGTGTAGCCGAAGCCACGGGTGATTTTTCGTCCTGGAAGCAAGCAGATCCAGAGTGGGGAAGTATTAGACTTGGCGGTGGTAAAAGCATGGCTAGTATTGGTTGCCTTATTACTTCCATAAGCATGCAAATCGCTCGTTCAGGCACCCAAATAACCAATTTGCCTGGCGGCTTTAGTAGTTTTAATCCTGGGGCTTTTGTAACGTCTTTAAATCAATCTGGAATAAGTTTTACAGGTGGCGGCTCCTTTACATGGAATGGAACTAGTAATATAGCTCCTAATTGGAGCTTCGGGGAATCTCATTCGGTATGGTCTTCTGATAATGCGAAAATAGCTGATATGATAACCAATGAACTTTCAAGTGGTGCGGAAGGAAAATATCAAAAATTTATTGTTTTGCAAATACACCATAATAAAAGTGCACAACACTGGGTAGCTGTTAATGGGGTTAAAGATGGCAAGGTGACTATTTTTGATCCTGGATCACCAAGTGGAACTACTTTAGATGAAAATTATAGTGGCTGGGTAGTGGAAACATATAAAGTGATGTATGCCACGGATATTGAAGTGGGCAGTACTACGTCAAATGCCCCAATAAGTGGTGACCAGTGCGCAGGCTCTACTAATTTATCAGATCTGCTGGATTTTGTAGCCTACGTTGAAGGCGTATCACATTGTAATTATAAAAACCAAGGCGATAATACTGGTTATGCTGCCAACAATGAAGGCGATGGGGCCGGTATGACAACGGCGTTTGGAATTACAGAAAGATATGATGCTAAATATGCTGATCAAGTTGGTTATAGTAGTTTTAAGACTGACATTGTAAACGGGTGTACCGATAAGAAATATATTGATCAGATGTTCCCCATTGTTATGCAAGCATTTTTAGATGGTGTAAAAGCGGATATGACCAATGTCTCTTTACAAGAATATCAAATATATACTTTGGCTAGTGTGGCTTATAATACTGGTTTAGCAGGAAGTTATGTCGATATTGCTGATAAAATCAGACAATATGGTGTTGACAGTTTTGAAGTATTTAATTGTATGAAATCTAATGGGTGTGGCTGGACAGCTAACTATAACGACGGTTTAGTTAGAAGAAGAATGGCAGAATATGAAGTTTTAAAAACTGGTAACTTCAATGCAGCTAAACCAACAGAAACTTATAGTTATTTTTTAAGTCTAAATACGACCGGCAAATGGCAAGAATATATGAAAAGTCATTGGCCGACATCAAGATAAAATATATTATTAAGTCTTAAATATACAAATAAAGCCAAGCATTAAGTGCCTGGCTTTATTAATCTTTATCTTTAATTAAAAATAATTCATTTACTTTTGCATTATCCATAATTTCTTCAATTTCTTTTCCGAAAATTTCACTATGCTTTTTAATATCATCACAATGTAAAGAGCAATCGCTTTTATTATATTTGACATTACACTGAAAATCTTTATTTTTATAATTATAAGTTGCTTCTTGAGTTAATATACAATTTTTATTATCTTCTGTACCACTATAACTATAATTGACTATAATATCATTATTTCCATTATATTTAAATCTATATTGTTCTTGATAATTAGCCCCATTACTTTGAATTTCTTTTACATACTTATTAATATCAAGATCATATGTAGAGGTTGTATTAGTCGTTGTTTCATTTTCCGTGACCTTTTCTTCCTTGGTCCATACCCCTTCATCTTCCGTAAAGCCATTTTTATTTAAATAATTTTCCAATTTATTTTGGTTTGATTTACCAAAAATGACACTTATGACTATCCATATAATAATAAGTATTATGACACCAATAATAATCCATTTAGCCAATTTTATAATAATGGGAATTTTATTTTCACCTATCATATGCCACCTCTATAAAAATTATATCAATTAAGCTAATTTTATGCAATAATAATTCATGAAATTGCCAGCAAATTAATTGACGGAATTTTTAATAACAGTTATAATGAAAGTATAGAAGCTAATATACTGAAATAAACATATTTTAATTTTTTAAATATATAGAAAGGAAATAGTCAATTATTATTGATTATGGTGACAAAAGATGAATGAAATGACTGGACAAAATAAAAAATTAGTAATCATAGCTATTTGCATACCTGTAATTGCTATTATTTTTGGTTTATTATATAATGTTTTTATTAAAGGCGATGGTGAAAAATTTAGTGATAAATATTTAATTGTTGGTAATTATTTAATTTTACAGCAGACTAATACTAGTTGGAAACAAATAAAAGAATATAATGACAAACTTCAGTCTTTAACCTATAAAATAACTGATGGCGTGAATACATATAATGATGTCAAATTGCAATATTCACAAAATAATAGTTGGTATTTCTTAAAAAAAGATTATACGCAGATTAATATGCCAGAATTTAAAATAGCCACCCATGACCTAGAGGTTAAAATCGCTGAATACACCCAGGAAAACATCATAAATATTAAAGATGATCAATACGTGACGGATGCCATTAAAAAATATCATATGTATGCCCCAGATACGTATACCGCGATGAAAATAGTCTACGACTTTGATAACGATGGTCAGGAAGAGGCTATCTATTCGATTAACAACTTTACCTTAGAAGCAGTTAATTATGATATTGGAGGCCTTATGATTATGGTGGATGATGGTCAAATTACCAAAATAGATAAAATATCTGATGGCCCTCTTTATTTAATGGAAATATTAGATTTAGATAATGATGGGCAATATGAAATCATTGTATCTAAAGATGTCTATAATATTCCTACGTTCGATAGCTGTTATCAGATATATAAAATAAAAGAGGGCAAATGGCAATTAGAAAAGGATTGCCAAAGCTAATTGCACAAAAAGTAATATATCCAAGTATTATGTGTTATAATGATATTATGCAATAACAGCTTGAAATTTTAACTAAAATAGTATATACTAAGTTACTGTAAATTAACGTTATAAACGAGGAGGATTTCATATGAAACTAAAATTCAGAGCAGATCCTAAAGATTGGCTATTATTCGGTATATATGCCGTTATTCTTTTATATTTTGTCGCCATTGCCATTTTAAATCTAGCTCAATTTGCGGCTGGTGACATTGATCATCCATTTCATGGTTTTAATCCGTTCCCAGCTTTCGGTAAAGATTTTATCGGTATTACAATTGTCGTATATATCGTGGCCTTAGTTGCCAGTGTTTTAAGTGTGTCTGATCGTTTCTTTGACTTAGAAAAAGGTCTTGGATTCTCAACCGCCAGTAAAAAAGAAAAAGGTTACTCTAAATGGCTAGAAGAACGTGAACTTAAACGTCAAAAAGATATTGAAGAAGTAGATATTCAAACCGAACATGCCAATGCTGGTGGGATGCCATTAATCAATAATGGGAAAAAAATGTGGGTGGATAATGGTGAAGGGCATAATCTCATTATTGGATCCACCGGGTCTGGTAAAACTCAAATAGCCATTTTACCATTAGTCAAATCATTAGCTAAACATGATGAATCTATGATTATTACTGACCCTAAAGGGGAAATTTACGAAAAAACTTCAAAAATGCTGAAAGAAAAAGGCTACAATGTTGTTTTACTTAATTTCCGTAATCCTCAAAACGGTAGTGGCTGGAATCCTTTACATTTGCCGTATCAATATTATAAAAATGGCAACAGCGATAAAGCAAACGAATTAATTGATGACCTAGCAATTAATATCTTATATGATGCAAACGCGCAAAACCAAGATCCATTTTGGGAAAAAACTTCAGCTGATTATTTCTCAGGCCTTTGTTTAGCTTTATTTGAAGATGCCAAAGAAGAAGAAATTAACCTCAACAGTGTCAATTTATTTACCACGGTGGGGGAAGAAAAATGTGGACCAAATGCTACTTATGTGAATAAATATTTTAGTTATAAAGATCCCGCTTCACCGGCTTATGTCAGTGCTTCATCAACCTTAATTGCTCCAACTGAGACTAAAGGAAGCATTTTATCAGTATTTAAGCAAAAACTAAGATTATTTGCTTCAAGAGAAAACATTTCGGAAATGCTTTCCCATAGTGATTTTGAAATGGAAGATATTGGTAGCAAAAAAACCGCGGTTTTTATTGTTATTCAAGATGAAAAAAAGACCTATCATCCATTAGTTACTATTTTCGTTAAGCAATGTTACGAGACTTTAGTGGACTATGCCCAAAAATGTGGAGGAAAATTACCATACCGCACTAATTTTATTCTTGATGAGTTTGCTAATATGCCGCCATTAAAAGATGTAGAGACTATGGTATCGGCTGCACGTAGCCGCCGAATGCGTTTCTATTTCGTTATTCAAAACTTTGCTCAGTTATCAGAAGTTTATGGAAAAAATAAAGGCGATACTATTAAAGGCAACTGTACTAATATCATTTATTTAATCAGTACCGAACTGGCTGCCCTTGAAGAAATTAGTAAAATGTGTGGTGAAATTAAAGTTAAAACGGGCAAAGGAGAAAAAGAAAAAGAAGAAACTAGGCCACTTGCCACGGTCAGTGATTTACAAAAATTAAAAGAGGGCGAAGTTATTCTCTTAAGAACTCGTTTAGACCCATTCAAAACCAAACTTGAATATGACTGGAAAATTAAATGGGGGCCTTTGTTTGTTTCCCAAGAGGCCTCTGATGCTGTTTATCCAACCAGAAATAAAGAAGTTGTTCATGTTTTTGATTTAAAAGGTTATGTTGATAAGAAAAAAGACGAAGAACTTAATAAATTTATCAATAATAATATGGGGAGAAATCCCATGGCCCGAAATCAAATGCCAAGGCCTGCTATGAGACCGCAAGAGAATAAAGTCCCAACCAGTAAAAACATTGATGATTTAGTTAAACGTATTGATGCTAGATTAGCCGAACTGGAAGCTGAAGAACAAGCTGAGCGTGCTAAAATGGAATCAAATAAAATTTCAGTGGAGCCTTCAGTAATAGCTCATGAACCAGTTAAACCAAGACCACTTTCAGAGTTTATTCAAGCTAAAACGGGTATGCCTGCAATTGATCAAACTGATCATGAGCAACCAAAAGATACCGTCAAGCAAGAAAATGTTTTGGCCACCGAAGCTGTTAAAACTAGCCCAGCAGTTAGTTTAGACAATAAAAAGCCAGCAGCTATAGAGCAAGCAACTAACGAAGAGAATGAAACTTCAGCTAAAACAACTAAACCAGCTTTCAATAAGGCCGATTTTGCGGCTCGAATTACCAATAAAGTCAATGCCACGATGAAAGCTGAGTCACCTAAAACTGAGCCAGAAATATCTAAGGCGCCTCCAAAAGAGGACTATATATCTGACGATCAATTTTTCGATGATTTCTTTGCAGATGACGATGACGACTATTAAAAAGACCTTTAATTTCTTATATTTAAAGGCCTTTTATTGTGCATATATACCCTAGAAACAGCTCGGCATAGACAAGGTTACACCAAAAAATTACTTGAGCAAGTTAACCGCCTCAAGTAATCTTGTAATTATTTTATGGATTAAAAGCAGGAATTTAAAAACTTCCTCTTTTCTATTTAATTAACCGCTATTTAAAATATATTATTTCATATACTGTACTAGAGGTGATTATTTTGAATATCTCAATATCCGAATTATTAACACTGAATAATCCTAATATCATAGATATTAGACCTAGCTTAAATTACAATAACAACCACATCCCTGGTGCTAAAAACATCCCGTATAATAGTTTAATCATTAACCCTAGTAAATATTTAAATCAAGATGAAACCTATTATTTCTATTGTAAATCAGGCTCCAGTTCCAAAGGACTATGTCAATTATTACAAAAACAGGGATATAAAGCTATCAACATCATCGGTGGATATGAAGCTTGGTTATTAAATAAATAAGAGGCAAATCCCTCTTATTTTTTGCTCAGATTAAGTTTATTATATTAAAAACAAGACCTTGAATATCCTTGTTATATAAGGTATAATGAATAAAGATAGAAGGTGGATGTATGGAATACATAATAATTGGCTTATTAGTTATAATATTAATAGTTAGTATCATCACTCTTACTAAAAATGTCAATGAATCAAATATAACTGAAAGATTAGGTAAAATGGAAACCGAAGTTATAAAAGAATTAGGAGAATTTAAAAATAATTTAACCCAAAATACCAATAATAATTTCAGTACTCTTAATGAGAAAATCGAAAACAAACTCAATTTAATTAATGACAAAGTTAATGAACGTTTAGATCAAAATTTTGAAAAAACCAATAAAACTTTTACATCAGTACTAGAAAGACTATCTAAAATTGACGAAGCTCAAAAGAAAATAGATAATTTGTCCAATGACATTATCTCTCTGCAAACCGTTTTAACCGATAAAAAAACTCGTGGTATTTTTGGTGAAGTTAATCTTAAGCATATATTTGAAAATGTTTTTGGTCCAAATAATAATAAAGTTTATAAATTACAATATACATTAAGTAATGGTACCATTGCTGACAGTGTTCTTTTTGCCCCCGAGCCTTTAGGCTTAATAGCCATCGATTCCAAATTTCCTTTGGAAAATTACCAAGCTATGGTCGATAAAAATAATACCCATCGGGAAATAGCTGAAAAAATGTTCAAAGCCGACATGAAAAAACATATCGATGCTATTGCCACTAAATATATTATTCCTGGGGAAACTGCGGATCAAGCTATTTTATTTTTACCAGCTGAAGCCATCTTTGCTGAAGTCAATGCTTATCATCAAGATATTATCGACTATGCTTATAAAAAACGCGTTTGGCTTGCTGGTCCTACAACCTTAATGAGTACTTTAACGACCATGCAAATCATTATGAAAAACATTGAAAGAGATAAGTATACTAAAGTTATTCAAAATGAACTTCGCTTATTATCCGAAGAATTTAAACGCTATAAAGAAAGATGGGATAAACTATCTCGTTCTATCGATAGTGTCAGCAAAGATGTCAAAGATCTACACACCACCACCGATAAAATCACCAAGCGCTTTAATTCAATTAACCAAGTAGAAATGGAGAGCTTAACCCATGAAGAAAATTAATATCTTTTTAATGATCATTACCATTATCTGTGCTGCATTTACCATTATTGGCGAAATGGATAAAGGAATTGTCATAATTCTTAAAGATTCTAGTATCGTTTTAACCGTGATCTTACCATATATTGTTCAAAAAATTTGCAAAATAAAAATAAATGAAGGCTTTGTTACCATTTGGGTCATCTTTATTTTCATGGCCCATTATTTAGGCGTGACAGCTGAATATTATAATACCTGGATCGGTTTTGATAAAGTAACTCATACAATTTCTGGTATTTTAACCGCTTATATAGCGATGATAATATTAGAGCATAAAAAAATCAAAGGCCTAATCTTCAATATTTTATTTATTATTTCATTTACTTGGCTGTGCGCTGGTGTATGGGAAGTCTTTGAGTTTACTTGCAATGCCTTATTTGGTGGCGATGCTCAGAAAGTTGTTGAAACAGGCGTTGACGATACCATGTGGGACATGATTGTTGCCTTTATCGGATCTATTGTTTTTAGCTTTTGGTATGTGTTAAATTCTAAACGTTTATTAAAATAATTTTACAGAAAACAGTTTTAAACTGTTTTTAATTATTAAAATACTATATTTTTAAGGGAAAATAGATTATAATAAATAATAGAGGTGGAAACATGGAAGAAAAAATTCAAACGATAATTGAAAGCCAAAACAAGGCCATTACGTATGAAGAAATTTTAGCAAAATTAGCACCTGAAGAGCAAGCTTATTTACCAGAGATTCTCATCAAATTACAAAAAAATTTACAAATAAGAGTAACTAATAAAGGTAAATATGAAAAATTTAACGATCGTTTGCAAAAAATAGGCACTTTAATTTCTCATCCTAAAGGCTTCGGCTTTGTCAGCATTGAAGGAGAAGAAAACGATTATTATATCGCCAGAAATAACATGCATGGGGCCATTAATGGAGATAAAGTGGTAATAAATATTATCGATGAACAAAAGCATGAAGCTGTTATTAAACAAATTAATGAACGTGATTTAAACGATTTGTTAGTTGGGGAATTTTATGTCAAAGATAATAAAAACTTTATCGATCTTGATGATGATAAACTGAATATTATCATTGAAATTGATCCAAGTAAAACAAAAGGGGCTGTAGCAGGTCATAAAGTATTAGTTAAAATCGATAATGTTGTGGCTAAAAGTAATTATTATCAAGGCGAGGTAGTCAAAATCATTGGGCATAAAGATGATCCTGGAGTCGATATTGCCTCCATCGCGGCTAAATATGCTATTTTCGATACTTTTCCAGAAGCTGTGGAAAATGAATTAGTTACTATTCCAAGTGCCGTTAAACCGGAAGAATTGAATGATCGTCTTGATTACCGCGATCAAATAATTTTCACTATTGATGGCGATGATACAAAAGATATTGATGATGCTATTAGTATAGAAAAATTGGATAATGGACATTATCTTTTAGGTGTTCATATTGCCGATGTATCGCATTATGTTAAAGAGGGAACCGCTCTTTACGATGAAGCCTATAATCGTGGGACTAGTTCTTATCTAGCTGATAGAGTTATTCCTATGCTTCCGCATCAGCTATCTAACGGCATATGTTCATTAAATCCTAATGTGGATCGGTTAACCATCTCTTGCGTTATGGAAATCGATGAGCATGGAACCACTATTAATAGTGAAATAAACCCTAGTGTTATTAGATCGCGCAAACAAATGACTTATAAAAACGTGAATAAAATAATCGAAGAAGATATTATTCCTGAAGGCTATGAGCCCTATGTTGATAAGCTTAAACTTATGGCTGAATTAGCCAAAATAATCAGAAAAGCGAAAGTCCAAAAAGGTTATATAGATTTTGATATTGATGAGCCTAAGATAATTGTTGACGAAAATGGTCAAGCAATCGATATTCAAAGACGAATCCGTGGTGCAGGTGAGAAACTTATTGAGGACTTTATGATAGCGGCTAACGAGGCTGTCGCGACGACAATTTATTATATGGAGCTACCTTTTATTTATCGAGTCCATGGTTTACCAGATGAAGAAAAAATTCAAAGTTTTCTTACTTTTATTAGTACTTTAGGTTATAAAGTCAACGCCAATTTAAAAAAATTAACCTCAAAAACTATTCAAGGCATTTTAGATCAACTAAAAGATAAAAAAGAATATCCAATATTTTCGACTATGCTTTTAAGAAGTATGCAAAAAGCCATTTATGATGCTAAAAACATTGGCCATTTTGGATTAGCTAGTAAATGTTATACCCATTTTACTTCCCCAATTAGAAGATTTCCAGATTTAACTGTTCACCGCTTATTGCACACTTATTTATTTAAACATAAAATAAATAATGAGACTTTGAGTTATTTTGAACAAACTTTACCGCAAATTGCTAAGCAATCGTCAGAGCGTGAACGAGCAGCCGTGGACTGTGAACGTGATGTTACTGACATGAAAATGGCGGAATATATGATGGGACATCTTGGAGAAACTTATAAAGGCTTTATCAGTACGGTTACTAGTTTTGGGCTTTTTGTTCAACTATCTAATCTGGTTGAGGGAATGATTAGAATTGATGATTTAGCTGATGATTATTATATTTATCAAGAAGCTTCATATAGTTTAATTGGTAAACATAACAAAAAAAGATATAGATTAGGTGAAGAAATTGAGGTTGTTGTGGATAGTGTAAACAAAGATAAAGGTTTAATTAATTTTAAACCAGTAAAAAAAGGTGGTAAGCATGGAAATAAACAATCGCAAAGCTAAATATGACTATCAAATATTTGAAACTTTTGAAGTGGGTATTGTTTTAACTGGCACTGAAATAAAATCTATCAGGGCAGGTAAAGCTAACTTAAAAGATAGTTATGCAACGATTAAAAAAGGGGAAGCACTCTTAATAAATATGCATATCAGTCCTTATGAACAAGGTAATATTTTTAATCATGAAGAAACTCGAACGAGAAAACTTTTACTTCATAAAAAAGAAATTATTAAATTATCGGATAAGTTAAAGTTTGAAGGTTTTACTTTGGTCCCACTTAAACTATATTTCAAAAAAAATAAAGCTAAAATTCTTTTAGGGTTGGCTAAGGGAAAAAAGACTTATGATAAAAGAGAAACGATAAAAAGACGAGATATTGAACGTGATATTCAAACTAGATTAAAACGCTGACTTTACAGGAGTAATTAATCGTGTTATAATATCTTTTATCTGGGGCCGCTTGGTTTCGACAGATATATGGCGATTAAAATTGCAAGTCGTTAGGGCACGTTACGTCCACAGTTAAATATAACTGCAAAAAATGAAAAGACCTCTTATGGTCAATTAGCTTTCGCCTAGAAAACGCGAAGCGCTCTTACTTACTCCTTTCTCATGGGGGTTTGTTGGGGCTCACATTTAATGAGATATATTATTACTTGGCCTAAGGGTAATAATGAATTTTATAGGCTTACTAATAGATTAGGAGTTAGCTACTGTATCTATTAGGACATGTTCAAGCTAACTAAACTTGTAGAGATTTTTTTCAAAGTATATTTGGACAGGGGTTCAATTCCCCTCGGCTCCACCAGATTGAATTTTATTCGAGCTTTTGAAGCTCGTTTTTTCTTTTAATAAACGACTGATAAATTATATTTTTATTCAAAGTGACCGAATACATTGATAATATTTTTAGGTTCGTAAATAATTTTGTATATAATATAACTAATGTAAGTGATAAAGACGTAATTGAAATAAATATCATGGAAGCCCCTAATAGACCCTATTACTTAGCTAACAAAGACATTAAAACATCTGGTGTATACTTAAGATATGCTACTACTAGCGCACCTGCAAGTGAAGAGGTAATAAAGAAAATGCTAATTGAAAATCAAGAAGAAAAATACATACCACAAATCTTTTAAAAATACTTAGAAAAGAGTATAATATTTTATAGAAGTTACTTATCCAATTTGAAAGTGAGATGAGATATGTGTCTAAAGATTTAATTATAAGAAGTTCTAGTGCAGAATTTTTAATATTCGATAAGCAAATTCATAGAAAAGGAATCGAAGTTAGATTTGAAAATGGTGAGTTATGGCTTACTCAAAAGTCCATTTCTGAATTATATAATATCGATAGAAGTGTTGTTACCAAACATTTAAAGAATATTTTTGATACTTATGAATTAGATAAAGATTCAGTATGTGCAATATTTGCACATACTGCTAGTGATGGAAAAAAATATCAAACAAACTATTATAATTTAGACGCTGTAATTTCTGTTGGATATAGAGCAAATTCTGATAAAGCAATACAATTTAGAAGATGGGCTACATCAGTTTTAAAAGAATTTTCTAAAAAAGGATATATTATTGATAAAAAAAGAATGGAAAATGGAACATTCTTTGACGAAGATTATTTTGAATCATTACTTGCTGAAATAAGAGAAATAAGATTATCAGAAAGAAGATTTTATCAAAAAATAACAGATATTTATGCAACAAGTATTGATTATGATAGTAAATCTCCTACAACTATTAATTTTTTTAAAAAGATTCAAAATAAAATGGAATATGCTGTAACACATCATACTGCTGCTGAAATAATTTATAATCGTGTTGATGCCGACAAAGATTATATGGGGCTTACGAGTTGGAAAAATTCTCCTAACGGTAAAATATTAGAAACCGATGTTGTAATTGCAAAGAATTATTTAAGTAAGGATGAACTAGAACAACTAGAATTGATAGTAACTGCCTTTTTAGATTTAGCAGAAGCCAGAGCAAAAAGAAATATTCCTATGACTATGGAAGATTGGTCTGCTAGAATTGATAAATATCTATTATCTGACGATAGAGATATTTTAAAAAATGCAGGGAAAATTTCACATGAGATTGCATGTGATAAAGCATTAACGGAGTTTGAGAAATATAGAATAAAACAAGATAAATTATTTTCATCAGATTTTGATAAATTTATGCTAGAAACCAAAAATATTGAAAACAATAAAGAATGAGATAGATTATATTTAGTGGCTTGATAGAAATAGTAACTTGAAAGAGATTTTAGATAAAAATTATAAAAGGATGATATAGTTTCTAATCATGAACTAGGCTTTTTTAATATTATTGCTAATAACTGGAATGATTTAATAGTAAGATTAAAATAAATATAACAAATTCAGAAAATAATGTTATAATTTAATTAAAGGTTGGTTCAAATATCAATTACCTTTGGTAAAAGTTGTAGATAACTTTCTTTGGCGGCCCCAGATTGAATTTTATTCGAACTTTTGAAGTTCGTTTTTTCTTTTAATGAAAGACTGATAAATTATATTTTATTTAAAGTGACCGAAAAGTGACCGAAAAGTGACCGAAAACATTGATAATATTTTTTGTTTTGTATATACTATAATTGAGGTGATAAAATGTTTAGTGAAGATGAATATACAGAATTAAAAATTGAATTGACAAAGGAAATTAAGAAAGAAATAATTGCCTTTGCTAATACTAAAGGTGGGAAAATATACATTGGTATTGATGATAATGGCAAAGTGGTTGGTTTAAAAAATGCAAAAGACGATTTAGAATCACTTTCCGGAATGATACGTGAGGGAATTAAGAGTGATCTAACATTATATACATCAATCAATTTAATAAACATAAGTGATAAAGATGTAATTGAAATAAATATCATGGAAGCTCCTAATAAGCCTTATTACTTAGCTGACAAAGGTATTAAAACATCTGGTGTATATTTAAGATACGGTAATACTAGTGCACCTGCAAGTGAAGAGGTAATAAAGAAAATGTTGATTGAAAGTCAAGGAGATTCTTTCGAAACATTAACCTCTAAAAATCAAACTCTTCATTTTGATACATTAAATAGTATTTTTGATAGACATAACATTAAATTAGATGAAAATAAATTAAAAAGTTTAAATATTGTTAATTTAAATGGTCAATATACAAATTTAGGCTTATTATTATCAGATGAGTGTCCTTATACGGTAAAATGTGCAATTTATAATGGGAATAATAAATTAGAATTTAAAGACAGAAAAGAATTTAAAGGATCTGTCTTAAAACAAGTTAACGATGTATTTGAATATTTAGAATTATTCAATA
>CALVJP010000060.1 GCA_944332215.1 uncultured Bacilli bacterium | reverse complement strand
AAAAATTAAAAAAAAAATGCAAAAAATTAATAATAATTTAATAAGCGAAATAAAAGAAAACAACACTCTACAATATAGAATAACAAGTTTTCATAATATCATGGATTTGCTAGGAAACAATAATACCTCGCTATATGATTTAAAATATAAAACCCCTGGAAGTGTATATGATGGTGATTTTGGTTTAATGAAAATTTATGAAAATATTAGTTGCTTATTGGGACTAAAAAAAGTTGACCAAGAGAATATATCTATCGTTAGTGTTCCTCAAAGTTGGATGGCTAGTAGTAAAGCTATTCACTTAATAGAATATAAAAAACCAATTTATATGGAAAATATCATATCAATACCTATCGAATTATATAATAATGAAAGTAATCTAATATCAGTATAAAAAATGACCTCTCCGGCAAGATAAGGTCATTAAAAGAAACAAACACAATTAGAAAGTACCATAAAGGCACGTCCTTTTGTGTACTCTAATTATACTAAAATTTACACAAAATTTCAATAATTGGAGGTAAAACATGGATAGAAAAGTATATGAAAAAACACGTTATCAAAATATTTATAGACATAAAAAAAATAAAAATTATGTAATTATGATTAGCAAGCCAGTCAAGACAAGCATTTCTAACATAGATGGCAAAAAGATACTGAAACTCGAAGATGCTTTAAAAATCAGAGATAATAAAAAGATTAAACTCATTAAAGGTACAGAGGCTAAATACAAAGATAATTTTGATGACTTGTGGAAAGAATATATATATAACTGTAAAAACATCAAAAAACTAGCCTACAACACAATAAAGAGAAAAGAAAAAATGTATAACAAATACGGTAATGGAAGATTTAAACAAAGAATATCAAAAATTACAAAAAAAGACATAACTAATTTTATTAACACCATGAATACGAGTGATAAACAAAAAAATCAAATGCTAAAAGAATTAAAAGCTTTTTTCAATTGGTGTATTAAAGAAGAACGTCTAATCATTTCTCCAGCAAGTAATATTTT
Source organism: uncultured Bacilli bacterium (assembly GCA_944332215.1). Taxonomy (GTDB): domain Bacteria; phylum Bacillota_I; class Bacilli_A; order RF39; family UBA660; genus Coprosoma. The sequence continues at coordinate 17,229 of CALVJP010000060.1, read as the reverse complement.
ACCATATAAAGTTGAAAAAACAGAAATGAAATATTGGACACCAAAAGAGTTAAATGAGTTTTTAGAAACTCTTGAAAAAGATATCTCGTCTGGAACACATAACGATATTATAAGAGCAATGCAAATTAAAATATTTACATTGATACAATTCAGTTTAGGCGACCGCGTTGGCGAAACAAGAGCTTTAACTTATGACTGTTTTGATTTGACAAAAAAGACCGTCAGCATTAAACATTCTATAAATTATGACACAAAAAGCAAGGACTTTTTATCAAGCACTAAAAATTATCATTCACAAAGAACGATTGTAGTCAGTGATAAATTAATTAATGCCGTTCAAGAATATAAGCAATTTTTAATTGACAATACAAATTATGATATCAAAAATAATGATTTAATTTTCTTTAATTACTCTATTAATAAACCATATAGTGATGTAACGTTAAGAAAAAAGTTTTATTATTATTGTAATAAAGCAAACGTAACAAAAATTAGAATGTACGATTTAAGACACACTTATGTGGCAACAATGATGGCGGAAGGCAAAGAACTTTATCACATCAGTGAACGCTTAGGTCATAAAAATTACTCTACGACAGTCAATAAATATGGACATCTATCACATGAAGTTAAACGCGAATTAGCAGAAATTACAGACAAATATATATAAAGTCGGAGTAATTTTGAGAGTAATAAAATTAAATTCCCTTGAAAATCAAGGGAATTGTTGTTATATATGGTGGAGTGCGGGGACACCATGAGAATATTAGCCCTATTATGGGCTTTTTATGTTTTAGTATATATATAAATTATTTATAATTTGTGCAATTTCGGTGCAATTTTTTATAAATTGGGCTTATATCATAATTAAAAAAGGAGTGATTAAAGCAAATATTAATGAAGATAAATTACGATGCTTAATAATAAAATTAGCATTATTGCAACATAAAAAATTATATGAACATGGAAAACATGGCCAAAATACTTTTGATTGTGCTGGCCTTGTATGGTATGTATATAATGAAATATGTCATTTAAATTTATATGATAAAGGTTTCGGTTTATCAACTACTACTAAAATTATGACTAGCAAATATGGTAAACTTACATTATTTGCAGAAAATAATATAAATAAAAATTTAAGAATTATTAAAAATGGTGATATAGTTTTCTTTCATAGACAATCATTGAAAGATAATATGCCCACTGAGAATAATAAATATCCCGGTCATTGCGGTATTTATTTAGGCGAGCAAAAATTTATTCATGCATCAAGTTCAAAGCAAAAAATAATTATTAGTGATTTTTCTAAAAACGAATATTGGTTACGTGTCTTAGTTGGAAGTAAGAATGTTTTTTATAATTTTGAACATAAAGATTTAACTAGTGAAAAAAAAGCTATTTTCAAGCGTTATTATAAAAAATGAAGATTCATTAAACAGAATATGATAAAACTTATAAAATAAATGGCAACCTATTTTAGACTGACAAAAACGGTACTTTTCAATAGACAAATTTTCTCCCCTATGCCGTTACTGCATATACTTCTAATTTGATTAAATTATATCGAATTATTATAATAATCTTGGATTATTTAAATCTTTGAAAAACAAATTTTTAATTAATAACTCCACAGCTAAAACCCTTATGAGAACACGTGGTTTTTATCATAGCTTAAAAGTTTTTTTGTTTAGATAAAGTTTAGCAAAGATATGATATACTTATTAAGTAAGAATATATTAGATATTTGCTATTTTATTTAATAAAAACTAGACCGATAATTAATTTAGGAAGTGATAATATGGCTCAAAAAGAATTAGTTATTAAAACCTTAAATGACATGAATATCAACTTTAAAGAAGTTAAACACCAAGCAGTATGGACAACTGAGGAAGCTGATAAAGTTATCCAAGGCATGGAGGGCGTCCCCTCTAAAACTTTATTTTTAGCTGGCAAAAAAAATCGTCGCTTTTATTTAATAATAATGGACGATAAAAAAAGACTAGATTTTAAAAAAATCAGTGAAATCACTGACGATAGAATGCACTTTGCCTCAAAGGAACAATTAAAAAATAAACTTGGCTTAGTCCCTGGAATGGTTTCATTGTTTGGGCTTATCAATAATCAAGATCATGATATAGAAATTTATATTGATAAAGCTTTATTAGAGGAAAAATATATTACTTTCCATCCAAACGATAACACAGCGACGTTCTTTATTACCATGGAACATGCATTTAAATTCATCGTTAATTTAAACTATCAATATCATTTAGTAGAATTATGATAAAGTTTTTTTATACAGAAATTAAAATAATATTTCTGTTTTTTAAGGCATTATATAACACGAAACCCTTTTATTCTCTAATTTGGGGCATAGGCAAATCAAAGGTAACATGCTTATAAGGTTTAATATTTTGACTTTTACACAACTGAGAATATTTATCATCCCACGACAAACGGTAAGCTTTGCTAATATCCAAGCCTAATATTTTGACCCATTTTCTAACTACTTCCTGTGGCTCTTTTGAATTACTCTTATTTTCCACTTCTAAAGCCACACCAAATGGGTATTCATCTACTGATATTTCGATTTCATCATTGGTGAAAATGGTACGGTATCTTTCGTAACTTTCAATGTTTTTCATTTTTAAAACATTATTAATTAAAAACATTAAATTATCATATTCGTCATATTTTATGGTGACCTCTACTTCTTCCTCTTGATTTACATCGGTAGCTTTGGTCTTAGGGCACCTTTTTTTCCAACTGATTTTACATTTTGAAATTTCATCATTTTTTGTAACTCTAACCCTAAATCTTCCGTCTATTTCTTTAGAATAAAAGCTCATTTCACTGTTTGGATGGTCAAATTGCGTTGTTTTTTCATAGCAACGACTTTGCATGAATAATTCTGGAATGGTTTTTAATTTTTCAATTAAACGCTCTAACTTAGCCGTAGGAAAATAAAATCTTACTTCATATTCCATATTTTTCATCTCCCTTGATTTCATTTATTAAAGTTTAATGATATTTAAAAGCCTGCTAGTCACTAAATTAATTATTTCATTTTTATTTTCCAAGCGACTTTCCTTATTAGCTAGATAAGTAAAATTATGATAAGTATCATTATTCCGATCATAAATACTAATAAAAACTTCATTATCCCGTCCATGTTGGTTATAGCGATCACGGCGATTTAATTTACCTGTAATGCCAAGTCCATAGTCACTATTCGTATAATCACTAATAGTTTTGGCCATCGCCTTTGCAGTTTGCTGACTATAAACGGTGTATTGATTAATTATATTAGCATCAACCCCCATTTTTATTTTATAATCATTAGAATATGTAACAGCACTGAATTTAAGCACTTCGCTGGCGCCCTCAATATTGGTAATAGCATTGACAATAGCGCCTCCAGTACAAGATTCCATAGTACTAATAGTTTGAGCTTTTTGAGTTAGAATTTGAATAATTTCTTGCATAACACCTTTCCTTTCTAATAACAAAATACAATCTAATATCCACTATTATTTTCAATTATACCACGTATTTCAAAATACAAAAAGAAAATCAAACTAATTGTTTGATCTTACCTTAACTAAAATAGCTTTATGGTCACTAATAGGCATATTTACCGTCTCAATTTTATCAACGAGCTGGCTTGCTGACAAAAAAATATGGTCAATAGGTCCGGATTTATATAAAGCGTGTGTGGACTCATTGGCCTGAACCCGCATAAGTCCTAATTCTTTTAAACGGGTAACAAAAGCTTGCATGTTTTTATTTTCCATCGTCATGTTAAAATCCCCCGTTAAAATAATTTGTTTGCCGTATTTAACTTCATGAGCTAAAATAGCATATATAGCATCCAACTGTTTTTGCTTCACCAAATTATTTAAATGTTCTAAATGCGTATTTAAAAAAACAAAATTTTCAAATTCACATTTGGTAATAATCCGAGGAAATGCAGCCCCACGCCAAGGTAAAGAGATGGTTTCTACATCTTTAGATAACGGAATTTTAGCAATAATGGGGTTATATTCATTAGCTAAGCTTAAAGGAAATAAATTTCCTCCATTTAAATATCGGCCATTTCCATATATTTTATAGTTATATTTATGTAAAACTGGCTCACAAAAAATTAAATTACGTTTTATAAACTCTTGACCGCCTAAAATATCAATATTATTTTCTAAAAGAAAATTAATAAAAGCCTGACAATCGCTTCTATCTTGGTCCGTTTGATATAAATGATAATTATTTTTCCAGTTGAATGTAGCTATGGTTATGGCTGACAATTTTGATCACCTCTAATATTATTATACACTTTTAAAGTGTAATATTAAACATATTTTAAATAATCAGCATAGCCCTCCTCTACCATTTTTTCTTTCGGAACAAATTTAAGGGCTGCACTATTGATGCAATAACGTTTACCCCCACACTCTTTAGGCCCATCATTAAAAAGATGACCAAGATGATTGTTACTATCTTTGGATCTAACTTCGGTCCTAAACATTAAATGACTAAAATCCATCTTGCACTGAACATTAGCTTCGATAATTGGTTTAGTGAAACTTGGCCAACCACATTCAGCCTCATATTTATCCTTAGAAGAAAATAATGGTGTTCCTGTTTTGACATCAACATAAATACCAGGGGCCCAATTATTCCAATATTTATTATCAAAAGCAGGCTCGGTAGCTTCCCCTTTAATAATTTTATAGGCGCGTTCTGAAAGATTATGAGATTCTTTTTCAACTTTTTTTAATTGTTCTTTGGGAATATGACAATAACCGAAAGGATTTTTATCTAAAAATTTTTGGTGATATTCCTCCGCTGGTGTGAAATTTTCTAAAGGTAACGCTTCCACTACTATTTTTCCAAGGTACATTTCTTGTAATTGTTCTAAAGATTTAATAATAATTTCCCCATCGTTTTTATCGGTATAATAAATACCAGGACGATATTGATGACCAATGTCATTAGCTTGTCCGTCGGCTCTCGTGGGATCTATAATGGCATAATAATAATCTAATAGTTTAGTTAAGGGTAAAATAACCGGATTATAAAAAATGCGCACGGTTTCTGCATGACCACTACCTTTACAAACATCACGATATTTGGGTTTGAGCTTATGTCCATTAGCATAACCAGCGGTCGTACTAACTACCCCATCAATTAAATCAAAATATTTTTGCACGCCCCAGAAACAACCACCGGCTAAATATATCTCTTTCATTTTAGATCACCCGTTATTAATATGGAATAAAATACTAAAACTATAAGTTAAAGCAACTTAGTTTAATGGGTATTTATTTTAATAAAGTTAAAAACATTTGTCAACCTTAATTAAAGATGGGTGTTTTATTTGCTCGTAGGTTGTTTTACTTTTTTTTAACTCTTTTATGTGATCGGCTAGAAAGTAATTATATATAAACCTAGAACATCCTATTGTTTTATTTATTAATTCTTCTTGATTTTTATTGGGATATAATCTAAAAACATAGCCTTTTAATATTTTCATGGCCACATCTCTACAAATATCTTAAAACAAACAAATGTTTTTGTAAAGATTTTTTTGATTTTCCCATTTTTAACTTTCCTTATAAATAAAAAACTAATTCAAATTAGAAATTAGTTTTTTTTAAAATATATTTATTCAGTCCTTAAAGCCTCAACGGGATCTTTTTTAGAAGCCATATTAGCTGGAATAGCCCCGCCAATAATAGTCAGAGTCATGCTAATGATAATTAACACTATGGCATGAAGCGGATTTAATTTAGCGACATTAGCTAAACCAGATAAATTTTCAATAATAATATTGGTTGGGAAGGTTAAAAGATAAGCAATGCCAATTCCTAAAAGGCCTGAGAAAATACCAATGATAAAGGTCTCAGCATTGAAAACACGTTTGATATCTTTTTTTCTTGCTCCCAAAGCTCTTAAAATCCCAATTTCTTTAGTGCGTTCAAGGACTGATATATAAGTAATAATGCCAATCATAATAGAAGAGACAACTAAGGAAATTGACGAAAAGGCCACCAAAACTACGGTGATAGCATCCATAATATTACCAGTCAAAGATGAAATCATCTCGGCGGTATCAGTATATTGAATGGTATCAACTTCGCTTTTTCCTTTATTATAATCATCTAAATAATCTGTAATGTAATCTTTAGTGTCAAAGTCTTTTGGATAAATATAAATTGCCACGGGTAAAGTTTCAGCCCCAAGATAACCGAGCATCATGTCTTTAGTATTAGTGCTACCCTCACTATTATCAAAATCCTGATGAGTTAAAATGTTATAGTTGACTTGCTCTTGAGCTTTTACAATTTCTGAGTTTTTGTTTTTGGCAGTTATAGCATCCGTTAAAGCAATAGTATATCCAAGTCCACTACCATTGGTTACCATTTCTTTGCCATCTTTACCACGAATAATAGCTTCAACTTTAACAGTAAAACTATTATCACTATTGTACATTTTAGCTAAATCTTGATTAGGAATAAAATTATCCCCTATTTTTTGATAATAGTCATCATTAATAATCACTTTTAATTCTTTATTCATAATGTCTTTAAAAGTAACTTGCTCAGCATTTTCAAAGCCTAGTTGTTTAAGGACAGAAGCTGAAACTTGGTTTTTACTATTAACTTGCAGAATAAGGCCTGGTTTTTTTTCGTTAATTTCCCCAGCTAAAATATCATAGTTTTTTTCAATAACTCCGTCTTGGTCGGGATTAGGGTTAGATGGCATTAATGACCAAAGCTGCATGTTTTCCATAATAGATCCGGATCCCATATCAACTTTAACATAGGTATCATCTTGATCTTTCCTAATTAAATTTAAAGCAAGGCCTTTTTCATAAGTAAAACCAGAAATATTTTCTTTATCCATTTTACTTAAATAATCAATATAATCTTGAGTAATTTTATTATTATGCATAACTGTATCTAGCATATCGTCCTGAGCATAGACGATTTTTTGATCAGGATATTTTTCTAATTCTGTTTTTCCTTGTACTTTTCTCATCGTTTCTTCATCCATTTGCATAGCCTGACTCGTAATGACGATGGGCGATTGGGCTAAAGAATTTTGTTCAAAATTATCAACTTCGATTTTAAAACCATTAGACAAAGATAATATTAAAGCAATTCCAATAATACCAATACTAGAAGCAAAAGCCGTCAAAGCGGTACGGCCTTTTTTAGTTTTAATATTATTGAAAGATAGTTTTAAAGCCGTCAGAAAACTCATAGCTGTTTTTTTCAAGAAAAAATTAGCTGTATGGGTTTCTTTGGTAGTTAAAGGGTTTGAATCGCTTATAATTTCCCCATCTTTCATTTCAACAATCCGATTCGCATATTCATTAGCTAAATCTGGATTATGTGTTACCATAATAACTAGTTTCTCTTTTGCAATTTCTTGAATTAAATTCATGATTTGCTTACTTGTTTTAGTGTCCAAAGCTCCAGTTGGCTCATCGGCTAAAATAATATCAGGGTCATTAGCTAAAGCCCTTGCAATGGCCACTCTTTGCATTTGACCGCCAGACAACTGATTAGGTTTTTTATGGGCATGATCTTTTAGACCAACTTTTTTCAAAAGTTCTAAAGCCTTTTGTTGACGTTTTTTACTAGATACCCCGCTTAAAGTCAGCCCCATTTCTACGTTTTCTACAATACTAATATGGGGAATTAAATTATAACTTTGAAAAATAAAGCCAACGGAATTATTGCGGTAAGCATCCCAATCAGCTGCTTTAAAATGTTTGGTGGAGCGACCACTTAAAATTAAATCACCATTATCGTAATTATCTAAACCACCAATAATATTTAATAAGGTGGTTTTTCCACTACCAGAAGGGCCAAGAATAGCTACAAATTCATTATCGCGAAATTCTAAATTGATGCCTTTTAAGGCATGTTGAACAAAGTTTCCAGTTTGATAACTTTTTTTTACTTTAGTTAATTTTAACATTTCTACACCTCGCTATTTTAATTATACGCTAAAAAAATAAGAAAATCAAAAAAAACTCTAAGCAGCTTTGGCTAGAGGCTTTTGCGAAGCAATTTGATATGGGCTATTGACAAGTTTAACAATGTCACAATCATACTGAGGATCCATTAAAATAATGGAATCGTCAGGCTCAACTTGATCCATCTCTCTTGGTAATACTCTATAAATTATACCATTTGAAAAATCATAGTGAAGATTTAAATCCGTAAGTAATTTTTTGGTATTATAATCCATGGCAAGAATTACTGGGTAATTTTCATTAATTAGTAATTCACTAATCTGAATGGCTGTATTGATAGCTGTATTTATAGCCATTTTATCGGTTTGGCTAGCTAAAATATATTCATTGTTCACTTCATAAATAATTGGGCCACTAAATTCATAATCATTAAGCAAACGAAATAAACGTTTGACTTCTTTAGGTATATCGTTAGAGGTTGTAGCCTTACCACTTAAACAAGCTCCAATTGGTAAATTGGCTTCCTCACATAATTCGGCATTATCACGAAAAGTATTTTCATCTTTACTTAAATCAGCACAAGTAACTAAGACAAAATCTTTTTCAAGTTCTCTAAGAGTACTAAGATCTTTTTTGGTCAAACGGTCCCCATCAGAGATTTTAAAGCCCTTTAAAGTTGGTAAATCATCAGAAGTCGGTGCGGGATTAGAAACGATAGGCGCTTTAACGGTTTCTTCTTGAGCAATTGTTTGAGTATCATTTTCTAAACGTTTAGTAGCTACTCGATCAACTTCTGATAAAGTCACATGATGTTCACTAATAATAAACTGCTCGGGAGAATCGTCTTTAACTTTGCGCTCTTCCTTTTGGGCAATTTTTAGTTTTTCATAGGTAGTGACGATACTCTCTAAAGAGCGGGTATAAGCGATGATATTTTCTTCACTAGCTATAGTGATAATTTTATCACCAACTTTTATTTTACTACCATCAATGTGGGTAACATCAGGATCATTTAAGCAAAGAAATTGTACTTTTTCTTCAAGAGCTGCTAGCGCCAGACGATGAACTTCCATCCAAGCTTCCATCCATTTTTCTTTTAATAAATTAGGGTCAAGGCCTGTTTGTTTTAACGACGGAATACTAACGATTTTATGGCCTTTCATTGTTTTGATAATAACATTACGGCCTTCAGCATACATAATACTATTTTGACTTTTTAAGTGTTCTTTAATCCAACTTTTAATGGAATCAGGAGTAATGTTAGTTTCTTTTTGATCAGTTTTATTTCCTTCAGTCATAATTCCACCCGCGTTCTAGTTTATTTTGCTATTTACATTATACAGCTTTTTGTTAAAGTATGTCAATATTTGTAAAGAAAAAGACTAGTTTTTTCTAGTCTTTATTTATTTTTAGTATCTTTAAACATTTCACTTAAAGTGGTACCTAAAGTAGCTAGATTTTGCAATTCTGAAGGGACAATTATTTTAGTTGCATTACCATTTGCTACTTTAGCTAAAGCTTCGAAGCTTCGCAAAGTAAGAACGGACTGATCAGCTTTGGCTTCTTTAATAATTTTAATACTTTCGGCTTCGGCTTGATTAATTTTTAAAATCGCTTCCGCTTCACCTTCCGCCACTCTGATTTGTGCTTCACGATCAGCTTCGGCTCTTAAAATAGCGCTTTGTTTCTCTCCCTCAGCAATTAGAATGCTAGATTTCTTTTCTCCCTCGGCTCTTAAAATGGCTTCACGACGTTCACGTTCAGCCCGCATTTGTTTTTCCATGGCTTCTTGAATATCACGTGGCGGTAAAATATTTTTAACTTCGACACGATTAACTTTAATGCCCCATGGATCTGTCGCTTCATCAAGAATAGCTCGCATTTTAGAGTTGATAACATCTCTTGAGGTTAAGGTTTGATCCAATTCTAAGTCACCGATAATATTACGAAGTGTAGTTGCGGTTAAATTTTCAATTGCACTGATAGGATTTTCGACTCCATAAGTATATAATTTAGGATCGGTAATTTGAAAATATACAACGGTATCAATTTGCATGGTAACATTATCCTCAGTAATAACTGGCTGCGGAGCAAAATCTTTAACTTTTTCTTTAAGACTAACAACACCCGCTACTCTATCGATAAACGGGATTTTAAAATGTAAGCCATTGCTCCATGTCATAAAATAAGATCCTAATCTTTCAATAACATAACATTGTGATTGTGGTACTATCTTCACATTTGGAATGATGATAAGTACAACTAATACTAAAATAACTAAAAATACACTCATTCTTCTTCCCCCTTTGTCTGTTCGACTTTTAATTTGACCCCATTTATTTCTAATATTTTAACACTGGTCCCAACCGTAATGGCTTTATCGGCATAAGCGGTCCAACGTTTTCCATCAACTTTAACTTCACCCATTTGGTTTTTAGCAATGTTTTCAGTAACTATACCGGTTTCTCCGATCACACGATCAGCATTAGTTGCTTCTTTGCGGTGTTTCAGCATTTTTTCGAGCATAGGTTTGGTTGTAACTAACAAAATAATCCCTAAAACAACAAAAATGCCAAATTGAATTAAGTAGTTATCGGTGAAAAATGAAATAATTAAGGCAATAATACCACTGGCTACAAACCAAATCGTAGTTAGATTAACAGTCATTGCTTCTAAAACTGTTAAAATTATAATAATCGCTAACCAAACATACCATTGTTCCATTATCTTCCCTCCTTACTGATATTATACTATAATGAGGGGTAAAAAACAACAAAAAAGAACAAGAATCGACATCTTGTTCTCGAAAATTATTTTAGTTTTTTACTTCTTTAACAATACCAAAGACTGTATTAAGTTTATCCTCAAGGTTTTGGATTTTGGCGGCTTGGTCGGCATTTTGTTTTTCCAAATCTTCGATGTTAGCTTTTTGATTTTGAATGGTTGATTCTAGCTCTTCTTTAGTGCTAGTCAAAGTATCAATCGTGGCTGTTTGTTCTTTAATGGTTTTTGTTAATTCATCATTTAATTTCTGCGTTTGGATTTTTTCTACTCTATCTGCTTCGGCTTGTTCTTTGGCAGCTTCCGTCATGTTAGTAAGCGCTTCAACATTATCATTATAGGTAGCTGATAAACCATCAACCTTTTTGGTGAATTCTTTACCAAGTGTCACTACTTTCTTTTTAAGGCGTTTATTTTCATCAGCAATTTTAGTGTATTGAGTAGTTCGCTTAGTTAAGAATGCCTTTTCAGACAAGAAATCACTAACTTCCGTTAACTTTTCTAATTGATTTGGCGTAAGTGCTTCTTGACCGTAATGTTTTTGCCCAAAAGCAAATGTATAATCTTCATAATCCTTAAATAGCGTAAGATTTTTTAGGTCACGTTCTTTCGTTTTCTCAGGAATTTCAGGAACAAGCCCTACTTCATCATAAACTTCATTCATAACGTTTTCAGTATTAACTGGCTCAATTACTTCAACTGGTGGAATGCTATTCTCAATATCTTGGTGAATGGCTTGTTGAAGATTTTCGCTATTTTCTATATTTTTATTATCTTCTTCCATTTCAGGAATTTGGGAAGCTTCTTCAGTTATTTCAGCTGGAGCAATATTGTCATCAGATTGATCTTCACTATTATTTACTTTAGAATTTTCGTCAACCATTTCAGCCGGAATTTCAGTAGCTACTTCCTTTTTCGCCTGAGTTATTTCTGGCGTTTCCATAACTGGCTGAGCAATTGAGAATGGAGCCATAGGGCTATCTTGGATTTCAGTCGAGTTCATTTCTTCATTACTAATTTCAGCATCTTCATTGTTTGTTTCCTTATCTTCAATATCCGTATTGGTGCTAGTTGGAGTGGCTACCTGCTCGTCATCATAAACAGGAACAATTGGTGTTTCTGTATAATCTGGCTCAATAGCTGGTTTTTCTTCATTAAATTCGACGTTTTTAAGGCCCTCCCAAATTTCGTTAGCATCTTCTTCACTTAAAAGTGGCTCATTATCCATCTCGTCAGCTAAAGTGGTATCGTTCTCAGGTGAAGCCTCGCTGATTGGAGTTAATTCTGCTTCTTCATTATATACAGCTGGAGCTTCTTCTTTGTTGGCTGCTGGTATGCTTTCTGGATTTACTTCTCCTGGAAAATTATCATCTAATTCAGCGGTCAAATCATTATCAGCATCCATATTTGGAAATTCATGATTAAGTTCAGCGGCAAAATCATCATTAATGGCCTCATTCATGAGTGATGAAAATGGTTTCATCATAATACCAGTCAACTTAGCTTTATTATTTTTTTCTTGCAATTTATTTAATTTATTTTCATTATTTTTGATACTGGTTTCAATTTCTTTAATTTCTTTTTCAATGGCTTTAATTTTTTTACTAGCGTCACGAGCAACTTTTTTGTCCTCATTATTGACGTCAGTTTGTAATGAAGTTATTTCACTATTTTTATCGTCGCGTGTTTTTTGACTATTTTTAATTTCTGCTTGGTATTTTTCAATTTCAGTTGCCCGTTCATCGTAAGTATTTAAATCCTTACGCATGCTTTCAGTTACTTTAACTGCTTTGCTACCAAGGTATGATATCGCTTGTGTATCTAGCATCCTTTTTATTCCTCTTCGTTCCTTATAATTTCACGCATTACCTCTTTAACTGCTTCCCAGTCCTCATCAGGCATAGTTTCTAAATTATAGCCATTATCAGTTTTGGTTAAAATTGAAGCATGGATAGTTTCCATTTTTTGATTATCCACCTCACCAAAAGTATATAAAATATAATCTTTTCCAGTTTTTTCTAAACTAAAGTATAATAATACCTCAGCTTCTATTTGTTCCCCATTTTCATTAAGTACTTGGATTTTCTCTCTATTCATTATTTCAGCCCTCCTATTCTAATGTCCATTATAACATATTCCCAAAATCATGACAATATTTTTTAGCCATTTTTAAGAAAAAAAGCCCGGTTAAGAGCCTTTAAGCAAATTATTAGATACTAGATATTACAAGTTTAAGCGATAAGTATTTTCGTACTTTTGAAACCCAAATTTGTGGTAAAGTCTGAGGGCTACTTCATTATACGTATTAACTGTCAATGTTGAGATGTTTAATTGTTCAGCTTTGGCAATTATTTGCTTAATTAAAGCACTTTGATAGCCATGCTGGCGGTAAGGCGGCTTAGTATATACATTACTGACAATTCCCTTTTTTCCATTTAAAATGTGCCAACTAGGAAACATTGGAGTCATAATTAAAGAAGCTGTAGCCACAATGGTGTTATCAATTAAGTAAACAAATATAAAAAGGGTTTGATTTAAATTATCTTTGATATAATCTATCGTATTTTGAATAATAGGCTCTTTATCTTTCACCAGTTTAGCCATATTTACCCCCGCAGCTTTTTCATCAAATTGCATAAGATAACGAAGCTGAGCAAGCTCTTCGATAGCTTGTTTATCATTTAAAGTGATATTTTTAATCATCCTAACATCCATCCCTTCCAAATAAAATTTGGTTAAAATAATACTTATTTATAGAAACTACATTCTAATTCATGGTCGTTGATAATACCAATAGCTTGAAGATAAGAGTATATAATAGTGGAGCCAACAAATTTCATGCCTCTTTGTTTTAAATCATTGGAAACATTATCTGATAATTTAGAAGTGGTTTTAAAACAATTATCCCTATTCTTGATGATCTTATTATTGGTAAACTGCCAAATATATTTTGAGAAGCTACCAAATTCAGTTTGAATTTTCAGGAAAACTTTCGCATTATTGATCGTGGCCATTATTTTTAATCTATTTCTGACAATGTTCTTATTTTGGCAAAGTTCGTCTATCTTTTTCTGGCTATATTGACTTATTTTATGATAATCAAAATTATCAAAAGCCTTTCTAAAAGCGGCCCTTTTATTTAAAATACATTCCCAGGATAAACCCGCCTGAAAAGATTCTAACACTAAAAATTCAAATAAGTATTTATCATCATAATGCGGAATCCCCCATTCATGGTCATGATAATTAATATATAATGGGTTGTTTAGATTTACCCACTGACATCTTTTAACCCTCATTATAAAGCGGTTCCTTTTTTGGGAATATAGTATTTCTCTACCTTAACCCCCTCTAATTCTAGTAGTTTTAGTTTGTTAGCTATGCCACCACCATATCCGGTTAAATTTCCATGACTACCGACAACTCGGTGACAAGGAATAATTAGACAAAGCGGATTCCAGCCCACGGCTCCACCAACAGCCTGCGCGGACATGCTTTTTAACCCTCTTTTTTTCGCAATGGCTTTGGCAATGTCATTATATGTTACTGTTTGACCATAAGGAATTTTCAGCATTTCCTCAATCACAGCTTGTCTAAAAGGGGTAAGATCATTTCTTTTATATTTTGGAATAAAACCGGGGTCTTTTCCTTGAAAATATATATCCAGCCATTTGATAGTCTCATCAAATATCGGTAAATTTTGAAATTGCCCCTTGGATATATATCGCTCATAATCTTTACCTTGTTTAAAACAAAGGGCCGTTAAATATTCTCCATCTGAAGTTAAAGTGATTTCCCCCAATGGGGATTGATATATTTGTTTATAAATCATCGTTTCCCTCCATTACATTTATAAAGCAGTCCCACGTTTAGGCTTAAATAAATTGGTCATATCTACATTTTCATGTTGCAATAGATAAATTTTTTTATCAAGTCCTCCGGCATATCCCGTTAAACTACCATTACTACCAACTACACGATGACAAGGAATGATAATGGAAATGGGATTATGGCCAACCGCGCCACCCACTGCTTGGGCAGACATTTGTTTAAGCCCTTTTTCTTTGGCAATTTGCTTCGCAATATCATTATAGGTCATGACCTTGCCATAAGGAATCTGACAAAGTATTTTCCAAACACTTTTTCTAAAGTCACTACCACTAGGATCAATTTCTAATTCATCAATACTTGGTTTTTCCCCATTAAAATAACGATCTAGCCAATTTTTGGCTTTATTTAAAACGCTATTATTGCTGGCTACTTGTTGAGGTTCTTTAATATTGGCTAAATAATATTTTTGATTTTTTAGCCATAAACCAATTAGCTTATCATCTTTAGCTGCAAGAAGAATATCGCCAACTGGGGAATTATAATGGGATGTATATATCATTTTATTACCTCCTCGTTAATTTTTTTAATATTTCGATTCATCATAAAGTTTCTAAATAATTCCACAAACTAATAGTTATATATGTTTTCCAAGGATTCCATTTTTCTTGTATTGTTTTTTCTTGAAGCAACGGATACAGGTTAAAAATTTTCTTGATTGCGTAATCAGTATCTAACAAAACATTAGTATTTCGCATAGCACGCATGGATATATATTCCGCAGTCCATTTGCCAATTCCTTTAATCTGCATTATTTTTTTTATTTCGGCGTTTGGATTTAAACAATCACTAAAACTAATATTATCGGTTAAGTACTTGGCAATACCCTCAATCGCGTATGCTTTAGTTTTGGTAATACCAAGGGGACCTAAAATATTGGTTATTTCTGTTTGGCAATTTGCAAATTGATCCTTAGTGGGAAAAACATACATTTTGTTTCCGTGATCTTCTATTACTTCGCCAAAATTTTCAACTAATTTTTTTAAAGTGGTCTTAGCTGCTTTAATACTGACTAATTGACCAATAATAGCTCTCACGCATATTTCAAAATCATCTATACTTCCAGGGATCCTGATACCTTTGATTAGTACATCTGGAATAATATCATTTATACTTTTAAGGTTTTCGTAAATAGTATTTGGCTCACAATATATGTCAAAAAGATTTTTAATTTTGGTTATAACTTCTGGCAAAACTGGTAACAAACTTTCTGTTATCGTTATATTTAAGCACCCTTTTTGGGCATCGTTAACGACTTTTATCATTCCACTATATTTTTGTTTACTTTTCACAATTTGTATGGTCCTAATATATTGATGAGTGTTTACTTTTTCGATGCCATCGATAGCCCTTAGAGCTAAAAAGTGTAAAATATTAGCGAAATCATATGGCTTTTTATAGCCTATTTTTATAACTATATCATTTATTTTAGTGATTGCTGATTTTTTTCTAAATGATGTTGGTGTAAGTTTATATTTTTCTTTAAATAAAGTATTAAATCGTCTAATACTACCAAAGCCAGAAGCAAAAGCCACATCGGTTATACTTAAATTAGTGTCAGTTAATAATTTTTTAGCCAATAATAATCTACATGTTTGGACATATTCTATCGGGCTTACCCCAAATTCTTCATTGAAAACTCTTCTTAAATGTCTATCCGTGCACCTTAGTATTTGACAAACTTCTTCAATCGCCGAATCAGCATTCATTTTTTCTTCTAATAGTATTTTTGCCATGCTAGCAAGATTTCTTTTTGCATCTATGGGGGCATAACCTGGGGCAAGTTCAGGCCTACATATTAAACAAGGTCTAAATCCCGCCTTTTCGGCCGCTGCTGCCGAATTGAAAAAAACGCAATTTTCTTCTTTGGGCATAGCTGGACATATTGGCCGGCAATATATTCCGGTTGTTTTAACTCCAACATAAAACTTTCCATCATAGCGTTCGTCTCGGCTAGAAAAAATTTTATATAAATCTTTATCACAAAAACCATTCATATTATAACCTCATTAGTATTATATCAAAGCTGAGTGTTTACGTCTAGCCATTTTCGGACTTCATTTTCATTTGATTTGCTTTATCTTCTTGACTTTCAATTAATTTTTGCAATCTTTTAATACCATTCATATATTTTCCACCTTTCACAGTGATTATATATTAGTTTTTTAGAGAATGAACTATTTTTTTATAAAATATATCATTATTTTCATAATAATAACCAAAGGTAGTCTAAAAAATAAAAATGCCACCTAAGGCAATATTAAACACTTGAAAATCCTTTTAAATAAATAAAAAACGAGAGCTTTCGCTCTCTTCAGGGGGTTTTGGTCGGAATACTCATAATTATCCATAAGTATTCCTACATAGACCTCAGGTCTATGCTATTAACAGTATAAATTAAATACTGATAAAAGTCAATAATAATAATTTAACCATAAATTTAATTTATGCTTATCTTGTGATAATGTCTTAAGTGTTATCTTTGGAAAATGTCTCACTTATATTATAATATGTCACTGAGGTGACAATATGAGAAAGGTTGAATTAAAAATGAATGAAGAGAAAAAATACAA
>CALVJP010000059.1 GCA_944332215.1 uncultured Bacilli bacterium | reverse complement strand
ATTACAAGTCAGTTGCTCTACCAGTTGAGCTATTCCGGCAAAAAAAATGGTGGGCGATATAGGACTCGAACCTATGACCCTCTGCTTGTAAGGCAGATGCTCTAACCAACTGAGCTAATCGCCCATTTCCCTGGACGTAAATAAATATAACATTTCCGCCATTATTTGTCAATAGGGTTTCGCGCTTTTTTGATACTTTTTAGCTTTTCTTCGATCCAAATTGGCAATTTATATTGTAATGTTTTAAAACCAGTTTGGGTTTCTTTAATTTTTTTTTGACGTGGTTTACCATCAATACGGTACTGAATATTTTTAATACTCAATTTTAAATGGGCTTCTTCATCATCGACTTCTAAAATTTCCACATAAATATGGTCCCCCACATTCACAAAATCACTAATATCTTTCACAAACCCACGTGATATTTCCGAAATATGAATAAGGCCCGTATAAAACTCATCAAAAGATACAAAAGCCCCATATGGTTCTATGCAGGTGACTGTACCTTTAACAATTCTTCCTTTCTCATACTTCGTCATATAAACACCTCTAAAGTAATTATATCACAAAAGCCTCAAAAGACAAACTGTTAGCTCTTTACTTTTCCCTTTAAACTATTATATAATGAAATTGGTGATAAAATGACAGAAGAAGAAAAAATCAAAGAAATTATTGATAAATTGCGCCCCTTTCTTATTAGTGATGGGGGGAATATTGAATTTATCAAATATGAAAATAACATTGTTTACATCAAAATGCTTGGGGCTTGTGCCGGATGTGAACTAATTGATTTAACACTTAAAGATGGTATCGAAAGCGCGATTCGTGAGGAAGTGCCGACCGTTACAGAAGTGGTAAATGTGACTAATTGCTAATTTTCTAGCCACTCAATCGGAGCAATATTTAAAAATGACTTATAATATTTATATATATTTTTAATTATTTGCTCAAATTCATCGACTCTGTCGGTGATTTTTTTTAAAGCTTCATCTGACTCTTTCCCACTTATAATATCCTCGTATAAATCAAAATAATACGTAGGATATAACATTCTTGCTAAAAAAAGTAAATACTCTTCGTGCGAAAGCTGACCATAAAGCAAATAATAATTTAATTCCTGACTAATATCCATACCATTAAAAAAACTATTTTTAAAATATTCGGCCATATCGCGAACGGGAACATCAATCACTAAGTTTAAAGGGTTGTATAGCTCAAAAACCGTATCATCCTTGTCAATACGTCTATGTGCTACAACCTTGGTAACATTATCCAAAGATAATGAGTTGACAATTTGTATACTAGTTTCCCCTAGTCCAATATAATAACTAAAGCTTTCCCGTATTAACGGGTGTTTCTGACCTAATTGACTAATCTGATACTCTAAATGATCATTCTTCGCCGACCATAGGGCGCCCCAATCCACTCGCGATATTTGATTTATATCCACTGCTTCTCGGCGTTCTTTCCAGCTTCTACCTTTTACAGTATCTAATCCTAGTAAAGTCAAGTTAATTCCGGCAAAAGCTAAAACCTTATCAAATGTAATCGTCTCCTGATAATAAAAGACTTTCATTAAAATATATAATTCCCCATTAATTAACGTGACAATTTGGCCATCCTTATTTAAAATAATTTGATGAACATAAATACCACGGTTTAATAATTCGGCATGTAAATTATAAATATCATGTAAAAGATGTACGTCCCCCTCATATAATACTAAATAATAGCGAAAATGACCATCGTCAAAATAAAACGTTTTGCCAGTTTGATGAATATCATCAATAATTAAATTGTAATAATAATTAAGAGCATTTTTCATGATATTCACCCCTAAATCATTTTATGCCCTAATTATTAGAGAAATGATAAAAACTTCTTAGCACTTTTGGGTGTTTACTTTACACTCTTTTATAAAATATGAATATGTTATACTGAGAATAAATGAAGGGGTGGATTATATGTGTAACAATAATAACAATTCTAACGAATGTCGTTGCATCTCAGAAATATTAACTGTTATTAACATCTTACAAGACAACGCAGAATGCTCAGAAAATTGCTTAGATACGTGCGACCGTGGTTTCCTTGGTTGTTCTGTATCAACCGTAGGTTGTAACACGAGACCAATCATGTTATATACTTGCTGTGGAAACGGAACGCCTTGGTCTATGCCAACAACTAAAGAAAACGTCGTATGTGGTGATGCCGGTGTTACTTGTTCAAGTGTATTCAGAGTGGAAAAAGTTGATGGATGCTGCGCAACTTTTAGAGTTTTAGCCGCAAATCCTGATGCAACCGAAGCAGCTACAATTCCTTATGTAGCAACTAATAGTTTCTTCACAATGAATTTAAACTGTGTATGTGCACTTAGATGTTTACAAGATACATTCGTTGAATGTGTATAATAAAAAGGCCTTGAGCCTTTTTTATTTTCGTTTTATATCAACAATATCAGAGATTGGAATCAGCTCATTTTCAATTGTAATTAAATGAGTTGCATTTTTGCCAACAATCCTTTTAGTAACAGTACCACTTTTAAGTTTCAATTCCACGTCAGCTTTATAAATATAATTAGATGAATTAAAAATATCATTTATTTTTTGATTAATATTGCGTGTCCCTTTTTTTAAATTTTCCAATATACTTGAACGACTAAGGCTTTCATTCTCGGACTTTTCTAAATTTCCACGCTCATCTTGGCCCGAATAATAAACCTTTTTGTTGTTACCAATATTTTTATCAACTTTATTGGCAAAAACACCTGGTACTTTTTTTTCCATTTATCATCACCTCTACCTAATTGTATGCATTAATCAGAGTCACTTGCTAATAAATAGTTTATTTTTGTGGTTATTTTATACCCTACCCAAGCTAAAATGAGCCCTAAAACTATATCTCCTACAGTAAATGAAACCGTCCAAGCTTCTTGTAGCATTACGAATAATGATGACACCATAAACCCCATAATTGCATGATAAGTTTCGCATTTATATCTTTTTAATAGGAAGGTAATAATTTTGGCTAATAAAATTATTCCCGTTAAAATACCTAAAGCAAAGAAAAGGCCAAACATCAAATAATTTGGATTAAAAATATTACTAAAAAAATCTAAAAGCATATCGTAACAGCCTAATGACATAAAAATGGCCGTGCCACTTATTCCCGGCACTATTGATGAAAACGCCTCAATTAAGCCTAAAAGAAAATAAATAAAAATATTACCTTTTAATGAGTTTTCTAATGTTCCGACTTTTGTTAAAATGTAAGCAAATGTCAAGCTAACAATGAAAATGGCCAAATAACGTTTTTTTCTTTTTCCTTTTTTTAATTCTTTAACAATATCGGGGACGCCACCAACAATTAGGCCGATAAAAAGTAATATAGTCGGAAAATAAAACGCCGATAACAACCACTTTACACCATGGCTAAAAAGACTAATTCCAAGAAAAATGCCTCCTGTTAAGGTTAATAAAAAACGGAAATTGGTCATATTCATCTGTTTTAGATTAGCCATGATTATTAATAACTTTTCATACACGCCAAGAGAAATAGCGAGCATGCTCCCACTAACGCCCGGGACAATTTTACCAACACCAATTATAAAGCCCTTTAAAATATTTTTTATCATATTATACTATATAATAAACAATCTAAAAAAATGATTAAAGTGTATTTTAATCATTTTCCTCAAAATAATCAATTTGGATACTATGGCGAACTTTCTTCATGGTTTCTTTGGCTTTTTTTAAAGCGTTTTCAGTCCCCGCCAGCAAAATTTGATCTACTTCTTCTGGGTGTTCATTATAATATTTCTGCTTTTCTTGAATCGGTTTTAAAAATTCCATCATTTTCACAATTAATTCTTTTTTACAGTCCACACATCCGCGCAGACCTTTTTTACATTCCGTACATACTGTCTTTAAATTTTCATTGGCAATTAATTTGTGGTAATAATAAACCATACATATTTCTGGATTGGCTGGATCATCCTTTTTTATCTTATCAGGATCTGTCAGTGCTCCCATAATTTTCTTTTTAACTGTCGCTTCATCATCACATAGGAAAATCCCATTGCCTAGACTTTTACCCATTTTTTCAGAGCCGTCTAATCCTTTGATTCTAGGCGTTGGCGATAATAATGGCTCGGGCTCTAATAGAGTTTTCCCATAAATATTATTAAATTTGCGCACAATTTCTCGGCATTGTTCAATTAGTGGTAATTGATCATCACCGACAGGTATCAATTCTCCCGCAAATGCTGTAATATCTGCGGCCTGACTGACGGGGTAACCAACAAAGCCATAGGTCACGCTTTCACCGTCATGCCCAAATAAAGCCTTTTTCTGGGCAATTTCATTTTTTACCGTAGGATTGCGATATAATCTAGCCATCGTCACTAAATTAGAGTAAATAACCGTTAATTCGGCAATTTCAGGAATGCGTGATTGAATAAATATATGGACTTTTTTAGGATCGATTCCCATAGCTAACAAGTCAACCGCTAAATCACGTACACTTTGACGGACTTTTGCGGGATTATCAAAATTATCGGTTAAAGCTTGAATGTCAGCAATTTCTAAATAAAAATCATAATTTCCTTGCAATTTTAGCCAATTTTGACCGGCCCCAAAATAATGACCTAAATGCAAATGACCGGTGGGTCTAATTCCTGTTAAAATTGTCCTCATGTATATCACCTTCTTTTAAGATTATAGCATAAACCCAAAATAAATGACAAGTATAAGAAAGCACCAACCATTGCTAGTATGCTTATCTTGTGATAATGTCTTAAGTGTTATCTTTGGAAAATGTCTCACTTATATTATAATATGTCACTGAGGTGACAATATGAGAAAGGTTGAATTAAAAATGAATGAAGAGAAAAAATACAA
>CALVJP010000058.1 GCA_944332215.1 uncultured Bacilli bacterium | reverse complement strand
ATGACGGTGACGGGAAACTTTTTACCGGAACAGCCAGTGAAGATTGGAGCAGTTTAGATAATATCTCTAAAGACCTAATCAATGCTACTATTTCCATTGAAGATAAAAACTTTTATAAACATCAAGGCTTTGATTTTTTAAGAATTGTTAAAGCTATGCTCGTCAATATAAAAGCCGGGGAAACCAAACAAGGTGCCTCGACTATTACTCAACAATACTCCAAAAATTTATTCCTCGATTTTGATAAAACTTGGTCGCGTAAACTCAAAGAAGCTTGGCTTACTATTCGTTTAGAAACGCATTATAGTAAAGATGAAATTCTTGAGGGTTATTTAAATACAATTAACTATGGCGGTATTTTTGGAATTGAAAATGCCGCTCAATATTATTTTGGCAAAAGTTCTAAAGATTTAACTCTTGCCGAAGCCAGTATGTTAGCTGGTATTCCTAAAAACCCTAGTGTCTATTCACCCCTTGTCAATGAAGAAAAAGCTAAAAATAGGCAAAAAATTATTTTAAATTCTATGGTGGAAAATAAATATATTACGCAAAGCCAAGCTGATGCTGCCTACAATACCAAATTAACATATACTGGCACCGAAGAACAAGATAGTTTGAAAATGATGCGCTACTACCAAGATGCCGTGATGGAGGAATTGGAAAAAATCGATTCCATTCCAGCTTCTTTTCTGGATACTGGTGGTCTTAAAATTTATACTAATTTAGATCCCAAAGCTCAAACGGCCTTAGAACAAAGTGCAGATAAAAATATGGATAATAAAAGCATCCAAATGGCTGGAGTAGTCATGGATCCTAGCACTGGCCAAGTCCTCGCTTTAACGGGTGGTATGGATTATAATAAGAGTCAGTACAACCGGGCGACTAAAGCGAATCGTCAAATTGGCTCAACTATTAAACCTTTCCTTTACTATTCCGCTTTAGAAAATGGGTTTACTCCTTCAACTACTTTCACTAGTGAAAAAACTACTTTTACATTTGATAAAGGCAAAACCTATACCCCCAAAAACTACAACGATAAATATCCCAACAAACCCATTAGTATGGCCGCAGCTATTGCCTATTCTGATAACATTTATGCCGTAAAAACCCATCTATTTCTTGGAGAAAATAATCTCTCGAACATTTTAGAACGCGTGGGTATTAGTCAAAAAGTTAGTGAACTTCCTTCTTTAGCTTTAGGAGCCGAAGAAATCAATCTAATGCAAATGATGGGAGCTTATGCCACTTTAGCCAATGAAGGTAACAAAGTTAAACCATATTTTATAAGTAAAGTTACAGACATGGAGGGCAATGTTCTTTATGAATATAAACCCAGTCCCGAAAATGTTTTAAATAAAAATACTGTTTATATTTTAAATGAATTACTTACAACCACTTCCGCAAAAGAATTTGTTGACTACAATGTACCAACTTGTTACAGTATTTCACCAAAAATGACTAGAAAATATGCTATTAAAAGTGGTACCACGGACACTGATAACCTTATTTTTGGTTATAACAAAGACCTTTTAGTCGGCCTTTGGAGTGGTTATGATGATAATAAACCGGTTAGTAGTGATGATAGTTCTAATATCAAAAATACTTGGGTTGATATTATGGAAACCTATTTAAAAGATAAAGATGATGGTTGGTATACCACCCCTAGTAATGTTGTCGGTGTGGCCATTGATCCGATTAGTGGAAAAATTGCCACTGATGGAAATAAAGCTAAAGTTTTATATTATATTAAAGGGACTGAGCCATCCAATAGCAAATATGCCTTAGATGATGTTATCCCTACGGTTAAAACTGAAGAATAAAAAGGTATTTTTAAATATCTTTTTAATGTAATGATTAATTGAGTTAATTATTACATTTTTTTATAGTCGTTTTATTAATCAAAATTATTTTACCAAAAATTATATAAACTATTTCTCATTAGATTTTTTAGTACATACAAAAATATATTATCCTATAAAAAAGCAATAAAAAAAGTTAGCCAAAATCGTAGTACATCAGCAAATGCTTTCTCTACATCGTTGGCTAACTCCACTAACAACAATATAACAAGGTCTAAAGAAAATGTCAAATCATCATCTATTAATATTTTATGCAAATATTGCAATTTTTTACACGCCCATCGTCATCGTTTCTGGTAGCGTTGAGCCCCCATCAATGACGATGCCTTGGCCAGTTATATAACTCGCTTCATCACTAGCTAAAAAGGCCGCTAAATCGCCTAATTCTTCAGGAGTCCCTAATCTTTTCATCGGTATACCCGCTGCAATTCCAGCTACTACACTATTAGGATCTTCTGGATTACTTTCTTTGGCCATTCCCTCTACCATCGGGGTCATAATATAACCTGGCATAATAGCATTAACTCTAATATTTTTATTAACTAACTCAGCCGCTAAACCTTTTGTAAAACCGATCAAAGCAGCTTTGGTTGTGGCATATGCTACTTCCCCACTATCGGCAACCATGGGACCAGTTACACTAGATAAATTAATAATTGATCCTTTATTCATATAAGGAACTGCGGCTTTTGTAACATTCCAAGTTCCCTTAATATTAATATCAAAATGAAAATCGCGTAATTGGTCATCCATTTCCTCAAAACTAGCTAAACGACATACACCGGCATTATTGACAACAATATCAATATGGCCATATTTAACATTAATTTGATCAATTGCTTCTTTAACTTTAGTAGCATCCCTTATATCTACTTTAAAACCACAAACATGCTCATTATTTAATGTGGTTAAAGTATTCTCCAGTTCATCAGCAAAATCTAATATAGCAACATGCGCTCCTTCTTTTAAAAATACTTTGACTATGCCAAGGCCATTACCCATTGCCCCGCCAGTTACTATTGCTACTTTATCTTTTAATTTCATCATATCATTCCTTTATTCTTAAAATTTCTACTTCATCGCCATTTTTTAAATCAAAGGCATTTGCATCATCAGTATCCAAATGTAAACGTAACGAAGCGGTTTCTTCCACTTTCAAATATACATTTTTCATAATACCGGCTTTCTGGCCATCAACTTTTGCACACAATTTGGTATTTTCATCAAAGCCATATTTTTCCATATCTTGAGGCTTTATATGGATATGACGATTGGCTAAAATCAAACCTTTATCAAGGACAGCTTCACCATACGGGCCTACAATTGTAATGGGCGTAGTGTTTTCTAAATCGCCAGAAGCCCTGACCGGTGCCTCTAATTTTAAGTGATAACAATCCGTACGTGCTAATTCGACCTGATTATACTTTCGAAATGGACCAACAACACGCACATTTTCGATTTTGTGCTCACCATTTTTTATCGTAACCACACTTTTACTAGCAAATTGGCCAGGTTGATCTATATCATTAAGTTTCTCTATTTGCGTAGTTTTAAATAACTTCTCGTACGTTTCTTGTGTCAAATGTACGTGTCGCGCTGAAACGCCAACTGTTACTTGCATTTTTTCACCCCTTACATTCTTTAACTCTTGCTAAATAAAATCATTATCTATCTAACAAGTCTTTCTTA
>CALVJP010000057.1 GCA_944332215.1 uncultured Bacilli bacterium | reverse complement strand
AAAACAATCCAGTTTGGGAATGTCAGGTATATAGAAAAGAAAGCTTAAAAGGATGTTCAAATCCTAGAGTCTTTGAATTTGAATTAGATACACTTTTTAAAGATATGTTTAATAAATTATTAAAAAGAAAAAATTATATTTTTGATGAAATAGTGAGTGTTTGTGAAAACTATTTAGAATCTCATAATAATGATAGTGAGATAAAAAATATAGAATCTAAAATCTTACTTTTGAATAATAAAAAGGATAAATTATTAGAACTTGTAATGGAAGAATATTTAGAAAAAGATGATTATAAAAAACAAGTGGATTTACTTAATGAAGAAATAAACTCTTATCAAAATAAATTAAATGAATTTAAAATAGATAAAAAAGATAAAAATTATATAAAAAATAAAATAAACGAGCTTAAAATAGCTTTAGATAACTCTTTAAATGATGATAAATGTTATAGTGATGTTTTTAATGAATTAATTGATAAAATTATTGTTAACAAAATAGAAGATAAAAAGATAAAATTAGATATTTATATGAAAACAGGAGAAAGTCTTTATACTACTTCTGATAATTTAGGCAGAAAGTTTCATTTATTAGAAAGCGATACAGCAAGTAACTGCGGTTTCAGCAGCTATAAATGGAGGAATTTTGTATAAACCTTATATTGTTAAAAGCATTAATGAACCAGAAACGAATACAGTTATAAAAGAGACGAAAAAAACAGTGGTGCGCAAAGTAATCAGCGCAAAAACTAGTGAAAAAGTGCGCTATGCTTTGGAAAGCGTTGTGTCTAATGGTACAGGGCGAACTGCTTATATTGATGGTTATCGAGTTGGGGGTAAAACTGGAACAGCGCAAAAAGTTAAGGATGGACGTTATTTAGTTAATAATTATATTTTATCATTTATCGGTTTTTTGCCAGCTGATGATCCGCAAATTGTCGTCTATATAGCAATCGATAATCCTAAAGGGGTTAATCAGTTTGGTGGAGTTATAGCTGGACCGCCTGCCAAGGCTATTTTAGAAGATGCTATAAAGGCTTTAGATATTAAAAAACCAACAGGAGGTATGGAAAAAGAATATCAATATACGGATCTTAAATATAAAGACGTACCAAACGTGGTAGGAAAATCCAAAGATGAAGCTACTAAAGCATTAGCTGATTTTAAAGTTGAATTTACAGGTAATGGTAGTAAAGTAATATATCAGTCACCAGGTGATGGAACACGCATTTACGAAGGTGAAACAGTTAGAGTATTTATGGGCTAGGGGGGATTAGATGCTAGTTAAATCGATAATGGCAATGTTAATTGGGTTTATATTAGCCGTAGTTTTAGCTGTTTTTCTAATTCCTTTTTTAAAACGAATTCATGCCGGGCAGAGTATCAATGTTTATTTAAAGCTTCGTCATCGTGAAAAAGAGGGGACACCTACAATGGGAGGACTTATCTTTATTATCCCTACTTTATTAATTATCGTGATTTTAATTTTAATGGACAAAATTCATTTTAGCTATACATTGTTAATAATCTTATTTACTTTAACTAGTTATACTTTAATAGGTTTTCTTGATGACTATTTAATTATTAAAAGGCATAATAATAAAGGTTTAACCCAAATGAGCAAATTACTATTGCAGCTCATTGTAGCGATTATCTTTTTCTATCTTTTTATGAAAGGAGATAATGAGCCTTTACTATGGATTCATTCGTTAAATATTAAATGGGATATTGGTTTTTTCTATGGCTTATTTATCTTGTTTGTGTTAGTGGCATCTTCAAATGCAGTTAATTTGACGGATGGGTTAGATGGCCTAGCAGCTGGCTTATCCTTAATTGCCATGATGACTTTTGGAATTATTTCGTGGAATACAGGTTGGCTTGATGGGTATGAAGATATTGCAGTTTTAGCTTTCGTGTTGGTTGGGGCTTTGTTAGGCTTCTTACTATTCAATGTTAATCCAGCTAAAATTTTTATGGGTGATACCGGATCGTTAGCTTTAGGAGCCACTTTAGGCGCTTATGCGATTATGACTAGACATGAAGTTTTGCTGGTCTTAATTGGTATTGTATTTGTTATAGAAACTTTAAGTTGCATTATTCAAATGGTATATTTCAAACTGACAGGCAAACGTTTTTTCCCCATGACACCAATTCACCATACTTTTGAAAAGAAAGGGATGCGCGAAGCAGATATTGTTAGAGCATTTTGGGTTATTGGGTTACTCGCCGCAATGTTAGCCCTTATATACGGGGTGGTATTATGAAAAAATTAAATATTAGTTTGGTTTTAGCTGTGATTTTATTATCATTATTTGGTTTATTAATGATTTATTCAGCCTCATATGTTTGGGCCGATTATAAATTTGATGATGCATTCAAATACGTAAAAAATCAAGGTTTATTTTTGGGCTTAGGTATTATATTGATGTTTGCCGTTAGCCGGGTTAATTTTGAAAAATATTATAAATATGCTAATAAAATTTTTGTTGTTTGTTTTATTTTATTAATATTAGTTTTAATTTTTGGAACAGAACGTAATGGCAGTAAAAGTTGGTTTGGAATTGGTTCGTTTGGGATTCAGCCCAGTGAATTTATGAAACTAGCCATGATTATTTTTACGAGTAAATACTTATATAATAACCGTAAAGATATTGGTAATATTAAAAAGGGCGTTTTACCAATTTTAGCTTTAACCTTAGTAGTGTTTGCTTTAATCATGCTACAACCAGATTTTGGCACAGGTTTAATTTTAGTAATGGGGGTTATTGGATTATTATTTGTCGGTGGCGTCAATATGAAGTTTTTTATGAAAATTGGTGTGTTAGGTATTGGGGGGATTGTCGCTTTAATTGCCGCCGCGCCATATCGTCTTAAACGAATTTTATCTTTTTTAAATCCGTGGGAAGATCCGTTAGGCAGTGGTTTTCAAATTATTCAATCACTTTATGCTATTGGTCCGGGTGGCTTATTTGGTTTTGGTTTAGGTGGATCTAGGCAAAAGCATTTTTATTTGCCAGAGCCCCAAACAGATTTTATTTTTTCAATTATTAGTGAAGAATTTGGCTTTATGGGCGTTTTAATTGTTTCCGCTTTGTTCATTACAATTATTGTTTTAGCGATGAAAATCGCGCTTAAATGTGAAAATTTATTTGGAAAATATTTAGCTTTTGGTATTATTTTTGAACTAGGTTTTCAAGCTTTGCTGAATTTAATGGTGGTGGTGGGCTTAATTCCGGTTACGGGAGTTACTTTACCATTTTTGAGTTATGGCGGCTCGTCTTTATTAATTACTTTAGTCAGTATCGGAATTATTTTAAATGTTTCCAGGCATCAGCATTGATGCTTTTTCTTATGATTTTATAGTTTATTAAAAGACAAATATGTTATAATGAAAAAGAGGTGTTATCATGGCAGAAGTGATCGTAGTCGGTGGTGGAGCTTCCGGTATCATTAGTGCAATTTATGCCGGGAAAAATGGTAATAAAGTGACGGTACTTGAAAGAAACGAAAAAGCTTTAAAAAAATTATTAGTAACCGGTAATGGGCATTGCAATTATTGGAATCAAGATCAGAGTTTAGATCATTATCATACAGCCCATATAAAGCTCCTTGAAAAAATCATGGCAACTTCTAATCAAAAAGAAATTTTAAATTTTTTTGAAAAAATTGGTATTGTTCCCAAAATCAAAAATGGTTATTATTATCCGTATTCTAATCAAGCTGCGAGTGTTCGCGAAGCTTTGCTTTTAGAAGCTCAATTAGCGGGGGTTATTATTAAAACAGATGTTTTGGTTGAAGAGGTTATTAAACAGGGTGATAAATTTACCATTAAAAGTAAAAACTCCCAGTATAAAGCGGATAAAGTTATTTTAGCTTTAGGGTCAAAAGCTTATTTTAAAGGAAGCTTTGCTCCTAATATTTATGAAATAGTTCAAAATATGGGCTACCCAATTAACACAATATTACCCGCTTTGGTGCCCTTATGTGGAAAAGGATATTATTTTAAAACGTGGAGTGGAGTTAGAACAGAAGCTCAAGTTACATTATATGAAAATGGCCATATGTGTCAAACAGAGACGGGAGAATTACAATTAACGGATTACGGACTTAGTGGGATTTGTATTTTTAATTTAAGTGGCTTAGTTGCTGAAGGCTTAAATAATGGTCTAAGGGAAGTAATCAAGATTAATTTTGCTCCATTTATTGAAGGCAAGTCAGCTTTTGCGGTAGTTAACTTTTTAGATAAGCGTGATAAAAAAGTGCCAAACCGAAATATATTCCAATTGCTGGAGGGCTTTTTACATTATAAATTAATTAAGGTTTTATTAAAAAAAGCCCAGATTGCTGAAAATAGTATATGGTCTAATTTAAGTGAAAATAAAAAAAAGGAACTGGCGAGAATGATATATGCCTTTGAACAACCCATTATAGGCACCTTAGATTTTGATAGGGCGCAAGTATGTCGCGGAGGTGTTTTCTTGACTGAAATAGATCCATATACAATGGAATCTTTAAAAATTCAAGGTTTATATTTAACTGGAGAATTATTGGATGTTTATGGTGATTGTGGTGGCTATAATTTAAGTTTTGCCTGGGTCAGTGGAATGTTAGCTGGAAAGGCGATAAAATGATTAGAGTTAGACAAGTTAAAGTAAACATTGACGAGGATCTTAAAAAAGCTACTGCCCATAAATTACATATTAAAGAAAACGATATTTTAATGCTTAAAATTGTCAGAAAGTCTTTGGATGCTCGAAAAAAATCTGCTTTACACTTTGTTTATGAAGTAGATATCAAAGCTAGAAATGAAAGAGAGATATTAAAGCAAAATAAGTCACATGACGTTTTAAAAACGCCCCAAGAAATATATAAATTTGCCATTACTGGAATGAAAAAAATGCAATATAGACCAATTATTGTGGGTAGTGGCCCGGCTGGCTTATTCTGTGCTTATATGTTAGCTAGCTATGGGTACCGGCCTATAATTATTGAACGGGGAGAGGCTATAGAACAGCGAGTTTTAACGGTCGATCGTTTTTGGCAAACTGGTGATTTGAATCCAGAATCCAATGTCCAATTTGGTGAGGGCGGAGCTGGAACGTTTTCGGATGGCAAACTGAATACTTTAGTTAAAGATAAAAGTTTTCGCATGCAAAAAGTCTTTGAAATATTTTTGGAAAACGGAGCTCCATCAGAAATTATGTACGAAAATAAACCACACATTGGGACTGATAAACTAAGAGAAGTTATTAAAAACATGCGTGAGCAAATTTTGACATTTGGTGGGGAATTTCGTTATCAAACGTGTCTTACTGAAGTGCTAATTGAAAAAGGAGAGCTAAAAGGAATTGTAGTTAATAATACCGAAACCATTTTATGTGATACTTTAGTCTTAGCCCTTGGTCATAGTGCTCGAGATACTTTCGTAATGCTTGAACAAAAAGGGTTAGCGATGGAGGCAAAGCCCTTTGCTGTTGGCATTCGGATTATTCATGCTCAGGCGATGATTAATAAAGCTCAATATGGAATTTTGCATGATAGATTAGAGCCTGCCAGTTATAAATTAACTTATACTGCACCAGATAAAAGAGGAGTTTATTCGTTTTGTATGTGTCCTGGAGGCTATGTAGTTAATGCTAGTTCAGAATTTCAAAGACTGGCTATTAATGGCATGAGTAATTATAAAAGAGATAGTGAAAGTGCTAATAGTGCAATTGTGGTGACTGTTGGGCCTGATGATTTTGGAAATGGTCCCTTGGCTGGTTTAAAATATCAGCAGGATTTAGAAAAACAAGCTTATAAAATAGCATCTGGCAAAATCCCGGTTCAATTATTTGGAGATTTTGACCGAGGGGTTATAAGTACTAACTTTGGTAAAGTAAAACCTTTATTTAAAGGAGCTTATCAATTTGCTGATTTAAATAAAATTTTACCTGATTATATTAGCCAGAATCTAAAATTAGCTATTAAAGATTTTGGCCATAAAATAAAAGGCTTTGCAAATAAAGATGCCATAATAGCGGGCATCGAAAGTAGAACATCTTCACCAGTCAGAATTATCCGAGATGAAAATTATATGGCTAATATTAAAGGAATATATCCATGCGGCGAGGGCGCTGGCTATGCTGGAGGCATCACTACATCGGCAATGGATGGCCTTAAAGTAGCTGAAGCTTTAGCAACTATTTATAAAAGTTAGCATTTGCTTTTCTTGTTTGAAAAAGTTATAATAATATTGGAGGCTTAAAAATGAAAAAAATATGGCAAAAGGCGTCTTGCCGTAAAACGATAAAAAAAATAGCATTTGAAGATCCTAAAGGGACCTTGGCCTGGGCCGTTTTAATATTATTTGTTATCATGGGCTTTTTGTCATCAGCTCTGCGCCTAGCCTTAGGACATTTGGGCTATGATTTTGA
>CALVJP010000056.1 GCA_944332215.1 uncultured Bacilli bacterium | reverse complement strand
GTCGAAGAAATACCCGAAGGTAAAGTGGCAACTTACGGACAAATCGCCCATTTGTCTAACCATGAACGTAACTCGCGTCTTGTTGGCAAAGCCTTATCACATGCTGAATATTATGGACAATACCCTTGTCATCGCGTTGTTAATCATCAAGGACGCTTAGTCCCCGGTTGGAAAGAGCAACGTCATCTTTTAGAAAGCGAAAATATTACTTTTAAACCAAATGGATGTGTTGATCTTAAAAAACATCAGTGGTTAGTCTAGTCCAAATATGCTCTATGATTTTTTATGATAAAATGATATAATTGTAAAAGGAGGTGTCTTATGAAAGCCCTAAAAACCATTCTTGCTTGGATTTTCTCAATTATTTTAGCAGTATCCTTATTTGGCTTATTTATGATTGCTAACATTAGTTCTTTTTGTACAACTGAAAATATTCAGAAAGCCACAGCCCAAATTGATGTCAGTCATGAAATAAGCAAAATGCAAAATAGTACCAATGCTGGTCATAAAGCAGAAATTTCGGATATTGTCACCACCGCTTATGAAGAAGCAGAAAATCATGGTATTTCTTCTGATTTAGTCGATGAAATATTCAATTCCGAAGAAGTAAAAATCTTTCTTGGCCAAATTATTGGCAACACCACAGATTATCTTATCAACGGTACCGAAAATAAAATCGTTACTAGTGAAGATTTTAACAAATTGTTAGATGATAATATGGATAAGTGGATTAAAAATAGTGGTATCAGTATCAGTGATTCTAAAAAAGAAGTCTTAGTTATTCGCATGAAAAGTGCCAGTGCAGGGATCATCGATAATTTACCAACACCGCAAACTTTATCCTCAAATTTTACCCAGGATAGTTTAGATAAGATGCAACAGCTCTTTAGCCCTACTTTCAAAACCACTTTAGTCATTATCTGTGCTTTTAGTCTTATCATGCTTTTGATTTTAAAACATCGTTATCATAAATGGTTACTGTATGTTGCCGTTCCGACAATTATTATAGGCTTATTAACAGTTGCCACTAGTTTTGTGATTGTCGATGTTCTCACAATGCTTTTAAATCAATATAGTCTTTCATTTATGGTTAGTATTTTCAGTGATGGTTTAGCCCATAGCATTTTTATTACGGGTTTAATAGCAATCATTATAGCCATTATTATATTTATTATTTATGGCTTAATGGGGAAAAAAGGCCAGAAAAAAACACCAACTGGTGTTTAAGAATCCGCTTTAGGATTCTTTTTTTGATGCTTATTTTTTATAAAAGCTATAATAATTGGTAAAATAGACAAGAACACAATTGCAATAATAATCAAGCTAAAGTGATCGGCTACCATTGGAATATTACCGAAGAAAAAGCCTAAACATAAGAATAGAGTTACCCAAACCACCGCTCCTAAAGCATTAAAGGCAATAAATTTTTTATAATCAAGGCGTCCCATACCTACGACAAATGGGACAATCGTTCTTATAATTGGCATAAATCTAGCCAAAAATACTGCTCCACTACCATATTTGGCAATCAAAGCATCTGCTTTGTCTAGGTTTTCTTGTTTGACAATTGTAAACTTTTTATTATTTAATAATTTTCGCCCAAAATGTTTTCCGATTTCATAATTAATAGTATCACCAATTATAGCTGCGGTGATAATTAAAAAAAACAAAAGCCAAAAACTTAATTGACCAATTCCTGCAAAAGTACCGGCCGCAAATATTAGAGAATCTCCTGGTAAAAATGGTAAAAAGACTAAACCGGTTTCGCAAAAGATGACTAAAAATAATATTAAATAGACAATATTGCCATAATTATTAATAAACTGCCCAATATATTCGTCACAGTGTAAAATAAAATCAACAATAACCATCGAAGCCCTCCTCAATTTGTTTTGCCTATTCATTATATCATAATTTGGATTAAAAAAGAATATGATTTGACCTTTTTAGGCCCAAAAGGTATAATAAAGCAAAATAGAATGGAGTTTATTATGAGATTAGGTCAAAGAAGAGCTGAGTTAATATATCATCAATTAAGAAAACTTGAAAAATATTTGTTAGAAGCTTTTTGTACTCAGGCCAATATAGATTATCATAATCAATTAAATAAAGAAACTCATCAGCAAGTTTTAGACCAAATTGTTTTTTGCTATCAGCAAGAAACTAGGCTTATTAATTTGCATAATTCTGAATATTCAGTAAATTTCATAAACTGGTTACAGCAAAAATTTTTAACGGAATATGCTCCTTTACAAACCTCATAATATACCGATAATTTTTACTATATTTGCCGGATTTTTAAAAGCCTAAATTACAAATGTACTTATAAGGTCTTATATAAAAAGGCGCTTGACCTTAATTTGAGGCCACAAAGTTATTTCAACTATTTACAACAATGGTCATTATGGCCGAAGAAGTGCTTAAAAAATACTTTAATAAAGAAAATTCTGATGAAATTGATCATCTCAGTTTTCAAGCTGAAATCATGGCGACGTTTGCTTATTGAAATCATCCTGCCTTATTGGCTTTTAGAGAAATTATTGTCAATGAATCAGCTTTGCTAGTGGCTAAAGATATTGCCGGCCAAGCCTTAACCAAAACCTTGAATTATCGTCACCATCACCCAGCTAAGACATACCCAGAAACTGGCAATTCGGGCTTTTGGCGGTGCTAGTGTTGATTTTTCAACCAATAAAGCATATAATATAGGCAAATTACAGAAAAGAGGACTAGTTATGTTTTTTGAAGAATATGGCATCAATAAGAAAGTTGCTAGCAACTTAATTTCTTTATTACAA